>JAAZGN010000005.1 GCA_012511185.1 Clostridiaceae bacterium | reverse complement strand
GTCCTGGAAGACTGCCTGGCCGGTTTCGCTGTCATTATTTCTGAAAACGACGGGGTCAACCCCGAAATCATAGTAGGCAATCCCGGCAGACACGCTGTTGGCACAGGCAGTTCGCCCCAGAACGTCATCGCCTCGCTGGTCACCGAACCGCTGGCAAGAGTTAATCTCAAGGTCACGGATGTCGATTTCTATTCCCCTGAGATGCAAAACCCGGATATCACCAAACCGGCCGGCGCGGGCAACGTCCCCGAATCCAATATGAAGATGATCGGAGCACTGGCAGTTAAGCAGGGTGACCTGGAGCGGGCAGATCTGAACAATTTTGTCGACAAGCATGGCCTGCCGGGCTTTGCACCTACCCAGGGTCATATCCCCTCCGGTGTCCCCTACATGGGCCACGCCAGGAATGCCTTACTCAACCAGGAGATCATGCGGGCCATGATCATAGGTAAAGGCTCCCTTTTCCTGGGCCGCATGACCAACCTCTTTGACGGCATCTCCTTTCTTATGGAGCAAAACAAGGGGAAAGAGGAAAAGGCTCAGGCATCTTCCGACCAGATCCGCCAGCTGATCGCTGAGTCACTTCGCGATTTCGCTGCCAACCTTTTGGAAGGCAGGTAGGCCATGGACCAGGTCAAGCGTGAAATCGCCTCCGTGTTCGAGGAACTGGCCCGGGGCTTGGAAACGGGACAATTCGCCAAGAACCCGACTGTCGCTGTCATGGGCCTGGGCTCAGAGCTTGGTGAGGCAAATGTCATGGAAGGGTGCATCAAAGCAACCAGCCAGGGCATCGACGTCCTCTACCTGGGAACCATAAAAGCGGAGGGCATCACCACCCTCCCTCATGACTGTGCTGAAGATGCCTTTGTACAGATGGAAGAACTGCTCGAAACCATAGCTGCCGACGCAGCGGGGGCCATGCACTATCCCTTCCCCATTGGTGTAACCACCATCGGCAAGATCTCAGCACCCGCCACAGGCAGGGATTTCTACCTGGCATCGACCACGGGAACCTCGTCCACTGACCGGGTGGAAGCCCTGGTCCTCAATACCCTGGCAGGCATCGCGACGGCCAAGGCCGACGGCATCAAGGATCCAACCGTAGGCCTGCTCAACCTGGACGGAACCCGCCAGGCAGAACTTCTCCTGAAAACCTTGAGGGAGAAGGGCTATCCCCTCCGCTTCGCCCAGTCACAGCGGGCTGACGGTGGAGCAGTCATGCGGGGCAATGATGTCCTCCGAGCCTCCCAGGATGTCCTGGTTCTTGATTCTCTGACAGGCAATGCCCTCCTAAAACTCATGTCGGCCTATTCCTCCGGCGGCAGCTACGAGACTGTGGGCGCAGGTTACGGTCCTGGTGTCGGTGAGAAGATGGAGGGCATTGTCAATATTATCTCCCGTGCTTCGGGCGCGCCGGTGATCGCGGAGGCCATTCAATATGCGGCCCGGACGGCAAAAAACAAGATTAAAGAGCTCTACCTCAACGAGTTGAGCCTGGCAAGAAAGGCCGGCCTGGACGAACTCTTGCAAAACAGACAAAGGATGGCAACCAAGGTAAAGGACACGGAGGCGCCTTCCCGGGAAGTCGTGACCGAACAGATCGAGGGCATCGACGTGCTTGATCTGGAGGATGCGGTCCAGCTTTTATGGACCAAGAAAGTTTATGCCGAATCCGGCATGGGTTGCACGGGCCCCATCGTCCGTGTATCATCTTTAAAGCTTGATGATGCCCGCAAGATCCTGTTTGAGGGCGGTTTTATCGGCGAATAGGGGTGATCCTGATCCATGTTGGATTTTCAACAGCTTAAGCTGGAACACATACCACTCGTCAAACCTTTTCTTGATCCCAACCCGCAACGGCTGTGCGATCTCACAGTCGGCGGTCTTTTTATGTGGCGCGATCTCTTCCATAACGAGTATGTCATTGCCACAGACTGCCTGATCATCAGCATGCGGATCTTTGACCGCCACACGGCCTATACGGTTCCGCTCGGCGAGAACCGTGAGGAGGCGCTGTCCTTGCTTGAGGAACATTGCCAGGAAAAAGGTGAGCCTCTGGTCTTTTGCATCGTCGGCGATATGGATTTACCCCTTTTCTCCCAAAGATACCCGGATTTTCATGCCGTCTCGGAACGTGACTACTTCGATTACCTTTACGAGGCAAGGGATCTTTTGGAACTGAAGGGCGGCAAGCACCGGTCAACCCGCAACAACATCAACCGTTTCCTCAAAGACACCCCCGACTGGCGCTTTGAGATCATCACCGCCTTCAACCGGGAGGCGGTCTGTGAATTCGCCTGTGCCATTGAAAAAGAGAACCCTCCGCAGGACAGCACCCTGAAGGAGGAGGCGCTCAAGATCCGTGAAATCCTGAATCATATGCGTGAATACAGTATGTTCGGTGGTATTCTTTTCGTCGGTGGCCAGGTGGCAGGCTTTTCCCTGGCCGAGGTCCAGGGCGATACCCTCTACATCCACATTGAAAAAGCAGATACCCAATTCAGGGGCGTCTACCAGATGCTGGTTCATGAGTTCCTGAAAATGTTCGGCAACTGTAAAGCCGTAACCTTCGTCAACAGGGAAGACGATAACGGCGACCCGGGACTTCGCCAGTCCAAGATGACCTATGGCCCGGTGGCCCTCCTGTCCAAGTACACGGTCTATACCGACAAGTCCAAGCCAGAGTGGATGGAACGCTGTTATTTGGATTAGGCAACGTGAACGAAGCGGGCCCTTCCGATCAAATCACAAGGTGAACCTAAGGACTGCAACGGCTACAAGGACTTAAGCCCGCTTGCACAGCCTCTTCCCTTGTCTCAAAATAAACCCGGTTTTCTTCCTTGAATTGGATTCCATAGAAGCAGGCCGTCTTGTGGAAAACCTTGGAGTTCCGGCTACACATATAAGGGTAGTCTTTATCCGTTTCGACCCGGCTGGCCGCCTGGGATGTCGCTTTTGCGGTGGTGACCGAAGCTTTCGTCGACACACTCCTGCTGGCGGCGGATGGCTTTTTTGTTGTTGTCACTTGGCTTTGTTCAGTGGTCGGTAGAATTGTTGTGGTCACAATTTCTGTTTCACGCTGTTCCATTGTAACCACCGCTTCCGTTGCCAGGGTCACCGCTTCCTTTGCTGTTTTCACCAGTTGGGTTTCCTGAGTGGAATCAACGTTTGCCGCGTCAGGAAAAATTCCCTGGCTTTCCATGCTGAACTCTTCCGACTTCGTGTCCTCGTTCTGATCGTCTGCATAAAACAGTGGATCTGTTTTTCGATGCTCTGGAGAAAAATTATCCGTCCCGCATCCGAAAACCACCAGAAGCGAAGCCAACAAGAGTATGGCCGTGAGAAGCCTCTTCATCGCACACCTCGATTCAGATAAGGTCAGCAGAAATTATTGATGCCAATTTAGCATAACCGGGCCATGCCTCTCAGGCGGATTGCTCATTCCTTCCCTTCTTCCTCCGTGGGAAAAGGAAGCAGCTGGTTAACAAGAAGGGCAGTCACAATACCGATCAGGGTGTCAACGAAGCGGGCAGAGGCCAGCTGGAGGGGGGTCACTTCCTCTGTCATTCCGAGAGCAATGGCCAAAAAAACGATGGCACCCAGCCCCGCCCCGGTTTCCTTGAGAAAAGATACATTGATCCAAATGAAAAGAACGACTGCCAATGACAGAAAGAGGGCGTAGACCCGGGAACTGTCCTCCAGTCCGACACCTTCTTTGATCAGTATCAGAACTAAACCGAAGACAGCGCCGATAAAGGTGGATTGGACCCGGGTAAAGGAAACCGAGAAACTTTCCCTAATGGTACTCTTCAGGGAAATGATGGCCGCAACCAGAGCGGTGACCACCTTGAAAGTTTTGGGCAGCGGGGCCAGGGAGTAGATGAGCAGAACGATAAAGACAGCCAATGATGTCTTGATGATGCGAAGGCCGGGTAAACGCAAGGGTTTGCGTTTATTCCCCGATCCGGATGGACGAAATAATTCCTTTAGCTTTCGAATACCGATCACCCCAGACTGCAGCCGTGTACGGACCCGGTTTCCAATCCGAGCGGCAACGGCGCCCTGCTGATATTCCCGTCACTCTGTAGCTTACCCTTGACGGGGCGGGTCGGCAAGATCACAAACCGGCAAATTCAGGGTTTGATCAAAGCGCTGTAGTATGATTTAAGGAGAGGAAATGGAGATTCTCTTATGTCCCTGAAAGAAACAAAGTGTCCCAATTGTCATGCACAGCTGGCCGTGTCGCCGGATTTGTCCTATATGTTTTACATGTATTGTGGTACCAAATTGTATTTTTATTTTGATTTAATAGCTTTTCCTGGCCCTTGTTTTGGTTCACCTCCCGAATAATTTTTCTTTTATCTTTCTTCCTCTCCATTTCAACCCTGATTTGACAGACAGTCTATTGAGTGCTAGCCTGCATAGAAATTGAATCGCTTTTGATAGAGGCGCGGTTTTCAAGAGTAGTAGCGGCTTCAAGGTTAGGCAACCGCCGTTACGAAAGGGGCTACCGCCGAAGCTTCGAAAGAATGCCTGGTCTTTCGTTGCTGGGACGGCAGAGAATATCTGCCGGACTGTCACAGCTTTTGTGGAGCGCTATCTTCGGCATCGGATCATCTGCACTTTCTCCGATTCCCATGGACCGCTTGACAAAGCGGTTCCTTTTTTGAATCACCCGCCGGCGGGGGTCTGCCGGAGCCTGCCCTTCTTTGGCGCAGACTGGAAAGGAAAGAATATGAGAAAGTGGATCACCGTGTTCCTGTTAATCGTCCTCCTGCTGACACAGATGGCCTGCGGGGGGCTGACAGGCCAGAAGGTGCCGACCGGTGTCGAGGACGGCGTGTTGACCATCGCTATGGAATGTGCCTATGCACCCTATAACTGGACTCAGAACGATGATTCCAATAAGGCCGTGCCCATCAAAAATGTACCCGGGTCATTTGCCAACGGCTACGAGGTCATGATGGCCAAGAAGATTTGTCAAGCCAATGATTGGGAGCTGGAAGTGATCCAGTCCGATTGGGATTCCCTGGTCCCCGCGGTCATGACAGGTACCATCGACGCGGTCATCGCAGGCCAGTGCATGACAGCTGAACGGTCGGAACAAGTC
>JAAZGN010000175.1 GCA_012511185.1 Clostridiaceae bacterium | reverse complement strand
CTGTTGTATCTCCGATGTACATGCCCGGCCTTTTGCGGACGGCTTCCAAGCCCTCCAGGACCTGGATATCCTGGTCTTCATAGGAAGAGGTGGACTTCGTGTCATAGTCGGTCAGCTTGACGGCAGCCAGCGATTCTTCATCTTCAATGTAGTCGTCTGTCAGCGCGCGGGCGTCCTCTGCCAGATTAACAAGACCGATTTTTTTGGCCTCCGCGTCCTCCTCTGCTCTTTTAAGTAATTCATCCAGATTGTCCGAACGTATGTTCTTATTGATGTCGCTCTCTTTTTTCATGGTATCCTTCCGCTATTCGCTTCTAGCCTGCCAACCGGGACCGCAGTGTTGCGGTCGAAACAGGAGACAGAAAAACACGGTCGACCGTTACCACCAAGGAACGCGGGACATCCGCTGTCATCCAGTCGAGCCTGCTTTTTTCCTCCGCCTGCCTCAAAAAATCCGCTGTCCCGCCGGACGGCGTCACGCGATCGAGATCAAATATTCCGACAATCCAGTGGGCTGGCAGGGAAACATCGGCACCGATATGGATGTACATATTTCTCCGGTTCTAAGGTGAAATCCGTTGCGCTTATTCATTTGAAATTATACCATATCCGGCGCAAAAAGGCCTGCCCGCCCTTCTTTGTGCGAAGAGTCGAAATCAAGTCGCTTCAGGCTTTTCAGATGGTTCTGCCATTCCCTCTTTGACCAGATAATAATGGACCGGTCCCGACCAGCCGGCGGCGCAGCCCGGAGTCGTTTGGCCCGCTTGGCTGATCTGACCCGGATCCGTGCAGGTAATAAATACATGATGATCCCGGATCACCTCCATGAGGCGTGATCGCCTTGCCTCATCGAGCTCCGACATGACGTCGTCCAGCAAAAGAATGGGCTTTTCTCCGGTAATCTCCGTCAGGATGGTCAGTTCAGCGATTTTCAGTGCCAACACCACCGAGCGTTGCTGGCCTTGGGAGGCGTAGACACGCGCATCCGACCCGTTGAGCAGGATCTGGATGTCATCACGGTGCGGCCCCTGTGAGGTGCTGCCACGGGCCAGGTCATCCTCCCGGGACCTAAGCAACCGCTCCAGGTAGAGGGGGGCGATCTCCTTGCAGTCCATACCCGGTCCGATTCCGGGCAAACCTTTGTAATGCAACTCCAACCCCTCCTTGGACCAGGTCAAGTGTTGCAGTGATAGTGAGGCATAACCGGACAAAAGGTCGAGATAGTGGATCCTTTTCTCCAGTATGGCCGCTGCATGGCTTGCCAGTGCCTCGTCCCAGACGTCGAGCTGGGCACGGGGGGGCCCGGGAAGCCCACCATCTGCCTCTCCAGGCAGGGTCCTGGGCTCACGGGATCTCAGATACTTCAGCAGACGGTTGCGATGGGCCAGGATCTTCCAGAATTCCTGCAGGTCGCGAAAGTAGGAGCGGTCGGTCCGGGAAATCAGGATATCGAGAAACCGGCGGCGCTCTGCGGGGCCATCCTTGACGATCTGGAGGTCCTCCGGTGCAAACAAAATGGCGTGGAAGAGGCCCATCATATCAGCCAGCCGGCCGATCTCGACTTCGTTGTAGCGTACGATCCGTGCGGGGGCACCGTTTCGTCCCAAAGATCGTCTGTACTCGATGGAAACCGATTCCGCAAGTCCCCGGTCAGTCACAAAGTTGACCGCGGCCCGGTAACATTCCTCCCCCCGGCGGATCAGCTCATCGTCCCGGCCGGTCCGGTGTGAACGGGCACAGGTGCAAAGGTAGATGGCCTCCAGAAGGTTGGTTTTACCCTGCGCATTCTGACCGTAAAAAATATGCGTTCCCCCGGGAAAAGAAAGCTGGAGGCGCTCATAATTCCTAAAATTGACCAGATCGACAGAACAAAGGCGCATGGATGGCCTAGCGGCGAAGTGGAAGAATCATGTAATAAAAATCTTCACCTTTTTCCGGCTTGAGTGAACAAGGCCCGAGGCTTCCGCTGAAGGTCATCACGATCTGTTCGTCTTCAATTTCACGCAGGGCTTCAATAAAAAAGCGTGGATTGAAGTCAATCTCCACCTTTTCGCCGGACAGGGAAACCGGTATTTCTTCCCTTGCGCTTCCAATATCCGTCTTCGCCTCGATGGTCATGGTCTCGTGGTCGGGCGTGTTGAAGATGACAGGAAACTTGCGGTCCTCGGTGTCAATCATGATGGATGCCCGGATCACCGCGGCAAGCAGCACATCGGGGGCTATGGTCAGACTGGAATCAGCATCACGAGGGATGATGCTGCGGTAGTTTAAGAATTCCCCCCGGATCAGTCTTGTCACCACCTTGACTTTTTCCTTGCTGAAAATAATGTAGTTGTGCGAAGGAGAGACGACGACTTCCTCTTCGCTATCCGACAGGATCCGGGCGATTTCCCCCATGGCTTTGGCCGGAATGATAATATTGACATTGGCCATCACTCCCGGTATAGCCTCCCTGCGGACCGCCAGCCGGAAACCATCCAGCGCGACCAGGGTCAAGGTTTCTTCTTCGACGATCATGTTGATCCCCATAAGGATGGGGCGGCTCTGATCGGCGCTGACGGCAAAAATCGTCTGGTTGATCATCTGCCGCAAGAACTTTTGTTGCAGGACGATTCGCGTCTCGTCTTCGAAAAATTCAATTTCAGGATATTGATCGGCGGCGTAGCCCCGGATATTGAACACGCTCTTTCCGCTTTCAACAACCAGGACCGTCTCATCTTTGATGGCCAGGTAGACGTGGTTGTCCGAAAGCTTCCGGACAACTTCCGACAGGATCCGGGCAGGCACAACAAGGCTTCCCTTTTCGGAGATATCGGCTTCCATCCGGTACTCGATGCCTGTCTCGCTGTCATAACCTGTCAAGACCAGTTCTTCATTGGCTCTAAGCAGGATTCCGTCCAGAACGGGATTGGTTGATCGCGTTGAAACAGCCCGTTGGACGGTTGCGATGGCTTCCACCAGAGAATTTCTTGAGCATGTCAGTTTCATTTTTAGCCTCCCGTTTTGCCTGTTGCCTTATAAGATAGTTCATCCTCTTCTTCTTATGCTTGTCAGTTGTGTGAAAAACCCACCCTTACTGTTACCTGTCCGGACTTTGACTCTGTTATCAAACCGTGGATAGTCTATTTGCCCTTTGTTGAAAAATCGTCTTGTCAACACGAAGAGAGTTATTCACAAAAGATCAACACGGTGTCAACAATGAATTATCAACAAATGATCCTAACTTTGTTCATTACTGCAAGCGCATCTCGATATTGCTGATGGTCTCGGAAAGTGCCGGATCCGACGCAATACCTTCTGCAATTTTATCACAGGCGTG
>JAAZGN010000174.1 GCA_012511185.1 Clostridiaceae bacterium | reverse complement strand
AGGTTCAAACAGAGGGCCAGATGAAGATGACGGATTTTTCACCCGCTGAAGCAGAAAATGCCTATTGTTCCTTTTCCGGAAGCTTTTTAGTGAACAGGGACGGATCTTTCAGGGTTAAGGCAAGCGGGAAGGCATCCAGCTGTGGTTGCGGGTCTCCGGTTCCGGAGGCTCCCGCCTGCGGCTGTGGTTCCCCGCTACCCAAGGCGGCTGACAGGGCCAGCCAGGCCAGGGCTTATGTGGCCAAGGCCTGGAAGGGTCAGGCCAGGGTAAGACCGGCCATGTCGATCAAGGGATCCAGTACGGATTCGCTTGACGATTTTCTGGATACCCTGAGGAACCGGCAACTGGCCATCTCAGCCATGACCTTCATGGATGCCTGGAATCTGGATCTGGACAGACTGAGGGATTGTTATATCCATATTGCCGGGGGCAGGCGGCTGATTCCTTTTTGTGCCTACAATTTGACCGCCCAGGATGGGAGGACGCTCTACCGGTGATCCGGGATCCGCACCATCCTTAACCAACTCCAGGCGGTATAACAGCCTGGTGCATAAATCAGGCCGTGCTAGAATGAGTTGATAGAAGAAAAGACATACATTATTGAGAGGACATTGCCATGGACATTTACAAAAAACTCGAAGAACTCAAGCTGGAAATTCCTGCCCCGCCACCCAGGGGAGGTATTTATCAGCCGGTTAAACAGGTTGGCAATCTGCTCTATGTATCCGGCCAGGGTCCCACGGTTGATGGTGTTCCGGTCATCACGGGCAAGCTGGGTTCTGAGCGCAGCCTGGAAGAGGGTCAGGAAGCAGTCAGGATGTGCGTGATGAACGCCCTTAGTTCTTTGGAAGTTTATTTGGGAAACCTCAACAAGATTAAAAGCGTGGTCAAATTGCTGGCTTTTGTCGCCAGCGCAAGCGGCTTCAACGCGCAGCCGCAGGTCGTCAACGGAGCCTCCCAGCTGCTTGTCGATCTCTGGGGTGAGGAACAGGGCATGGGCGCGCGCTCTGCCATTGGCGTGAATGAGCTGCCGGGCAATATGTCTGTGGAGATCGAACTCCTCGTCGAGATCTAAAAGGGACACCGGCATGGCAGAAACCATCTACCAACTGGAGGGGCAGGCAGAGATACCAAGCCCCAACCTGGTCTATTATCTGGATCTCATTTCGAAAAACGCTGATCAGGCCATGACGATCGCGGGAAGTCCGGACCGCCTGTGGCCCCATGTCAAGTCCCATAAGATGGAGAGCATGGTGAAGTTCCTGCAGGACAAGGGGATCAACCGGTTTAAAACCGCGACGATTGCTGAAACAGAGATGGTGCTGGCCTGCCGGCCCAAGGCGGTCCTGATGAGCTACCCGCTTGTCGGCCAGAATATTCCACGTTTCATTGAACTGGCAAAAAGGGCAACAACCACTCAATTATGGGCAACCGGCGATCATTACGGCCAGCTTAAGCAATTGTCCGATCTGGCCCTGGCCAAGGGGCTGACCATTAACCTGCTGGTTGATGTCAATATGGGCATGAACCGGACCGGGGTCCCCATGGACCAGGCAGGATCTTTCTACCGCCGGTGTCTGGATCTGACCGGGCTGAGGCTGGATGGCTTGCATTGCTACGATGGTCACCGAAATGACAGAGATTATGCCACCCGTCTGGAACGGGTTACTGAGACAGATCAACAGATAAAAAAGATCCAGGAGGAGTTGGAAAGCGAAAATATCGCCTGCTCGACTATTGTGGCGGGGGGTACGCCCTCTTTCCCCTGTCACGCCCAGGTATCCGATTTTTACTTATCACCCGGCACCCTCTTTCTTTACGATTACAATTATAAGAAAAGCTTTCCCGACTTGGATTTCACTCCTGCCGCCTGTCTGGTCACGCGCGTGATCAGCCATACGGCGCCGGATCTTTTTACCCTGGACCTTGGCTCAAAAGCCATCGCAACGGATCTGCAGGGTGTGAGGGGTGTCATCCTGAACCTGGAAGATAAGGCGGTCCCGCTTTTCCAAAGTGAGGAACACTGGGTCTTTCAAATAAAAGAAGAGCACCGGCACTTACTACCGGAGGTTGGCAGCATCCACTATGTGATCCCCACCCATATCTGCTCTACCACTGCCCTTTATCCGGAGGTTCTGCTGGCACAGGGGGGTAAGCTTGTTGGAAGCTGGCAGGTGACTGCCCGAAACAGATATTTATCGGTTTAACATAGAAGGACAGAATCTGCCAGCGGCTCACTCGTGTAAGTGATTACTCAGGGGGAGACTGGTATACATTCACCAACACCCACAAAGCTTGAACATGCCCATCGTAATCATCTTCTCAGTAATAGAAGAATGATAGAGACACGCAAACATTCAGTCAGTGGAAGCCCATCCAGAGGCGTGGTACATCGAGGAGGTTGAGGGGTAGATTGATTCCGCTTTAGAGTTTTGCAAACAGGGTAACAGGTTTGATGATGAGCATGATCCTCATCCGCTTGAAAACTTCAGGGAGATGCGACGACCTCCAGAATGGAACGGCAGCTGGCGAGAAGCATGTTCAGCCAGCCGCCGGATAAAAACAAACAGGTGGACTCAGTTAGTCAACTTCGACGACGGCGAGTT
>JAAZGN010000173.1 GCA_012511185.1 Clostridiaceae bacterium | reverse complement strand
GTGTCGTAAACGACAAATTGCTCGATGGTTCTGTTAAGCGCGCTCTTCTTTCTTGCCGTTGGCGTCATTCTAGCATTTTTCTTCGTTTTACAGGGTTTTTCAAAGCACATCAAAACCCCTGCTACGAATCTATTTCAAGATTTCTTGGATTCCTTCTCTACTGTCCAGCTTAGCGTGACATATATCGTTCGCACCGCCGTCCGGTAAGCTCCCAAAGCAATATGGCGCCAGCTGAAGCGACATTGAGTGATTCAGTACGACCCGGCATGGGGATGCGCAAAACCCTGTCCGCTTCTTCAAGCGCCTCGGCCGAGAGGCCACTTCCCTCATTACCCAGCATCAAGGCCAGGCGCGGATTAAAATTGCCTGCAACCGCCAGGTCTTCCCCAGTCAGCGCCGTAGCCAGGATCTCAAAACCAGCCTGCCTCAAAAGATTCAGCGTACGGCGCACCCCCCCAACCTCCTCGAAAAGGGGGATATGAAAGAGTGATCCCATGGACGCAGCCACTGTTTTGGGGTTCCAGACCGAGGCGCAAGAATCTGTCAAAATGATGCCGTCAAAAGAGAAAGCGTCCGCTGTCCGGATCAGGGTGCCCATGTTGCCAGGGTCCTGGATAGCTTCCAGCAACAAGAGCCGGCATGTGTGGGGGTCACTCCCCAATGATTCCAAAAAGGGCTCCAGCCCGCTCATCCGGTAGGGAATGAGCGCGATCACCCCCTGAGGTGTCTTTTGAACCGAAGCGCGTTGAAAGAGGGGGACGGGAAGCCGGATAAATCGCAAGTTCCCACGATCCTCCCCTTTGTCTTCCATACTCCCGTTGATCTGCCGGTAGGCTTCACACCCTTTATTGTCCTCGCAAATAAAGATGTGTTCCGGCTTAAAACCGGATTGCAATACATCGAGGGTATGCCGCAGACCTTCGACCGCAATCAGTTGCTTCTTCCTTGCATAGGCAGCCGACCGGAGCGCGACAAGCTTTTTATAGAGCGGGTTGTCTTTCGATTTTATTTCTTTCACAAGCGTACAGTTTCAGGCTGCTCTGCCGCGGTAAGGTCGGATTGTTCCGCCCTCCTGCTTCAGTCTTCCTGTTTCGGATTTGCCTCTTATGAAACCCTTAAAGCGCTCTTGGAAATATTCACAAGCTCACTGAAACCGTTCTTATCGTTGACGGCCAAATCCGCCAGCGCCTTTCTGTCAAGCGCAACACCGGCGAGGTTCAAACCGTTGATAAAACGGCTGTAACTCAAGCCATTAGCGCGGGCTGCGGCATTGATGCGGGCGATCCACAAACGGCGAAAATCGCGTTTCTTCCTGCGGCGGTCGTTATAGGCATACTGACCTGATTTCATGACTGCCTGGTTGGCGACCCGGTACTGTGATCCCTTGCGGCCGAAATAGCCCTTGGCCTGCTTTAAAACTCTTTTATGGCGCCGGCGTAAAACCGTGCTTCTTTTTACTCTGGACATCCTGTATCCCTCCCCTTCTTATCAAATCACCGATCACTTATAAGGCAAGAGCCGGCGCAGCCGCTTGGCGTCCTGTGCCGAGACCAGGGTGGTTTTGCGCAACTTGCGCTTCCTTTTCGGTGTCTTCTTGGTCAAAATATGGCTGGTGAAAGCCTGCGAGCGGAGATAATTCCCCGTACCGGTCACCTTATAGCGTTTTTTAGACGAACTGTGTGTTTTCTGCTTAGGCATAAATAGCCTCCCTTCAGTCTAGGTTTATTCTATGGATCATCAGGGCGGCCCCTGATTCTAATCCTTCAAGGGCGACAAAAACATGATCATGTTGCGGCCTTCGGACTTGGCCTGGCGATCGACGGAACCGACATCCGACACAGCATCGGCAAAATCCTCCATCACTCCATAGCCTTGGTCGGTATGCGTCATTTCCCGGCCACGGAAACGAATGACCACTTTAACGCGGTCTCCCGCTTCAAGAAAACGCCTTGCGTTGCGAACCTTGACATCCAAATCGTGTTCTTCGGTCGTCAGCTTCAACTGAACTTCCTTTACATTGACCGTCTTCTGGTTCTTTCTCGCCTCGCGTTTTTTCTTTTCCTGTTCAAAGACGAACTTCCCGTAATCCATGATTTTGCACACCGGATTGTCCGGGGAGGCTGAAATAAGCACAAGATCGAGATTGGCGTCATAGGCCCTCCGCTGGGCATCCTCCACGGGAACAACACCTATCATTTTTCCCTCTTCATCCACGAGCCTGACCTGAGGAAAACGGATCTCCTCATTGATCGCGTGGGCTCTGTTTGATTGTCTGATATCGAGCCTCCTTTTCGGGCAACAAAAAAGCGGATCTGTTCCGCCCGTCAAAAACCGCCTGCCCCGGCCGGTATCTGTAAACCTTTTCGCTTGCGCTTGAGGTGAGAAGCGGAACTTCTACTTGTACGCCAGTGAGTATAGACTTTCCGTCTCCCGCCGTCAAGTGCCGGCCGTACGCCTGGCCCTCCCGGCTGAAACCATCTTGAACAATTCCCCCGAGAAAAAAGGAATCATGACCAGAGCCAGGATGATGGCCCAGTCACGCAGGGTAAGAGGAATGGTCCGGAAATAGACTTCGAACAAGGGAAGGTAGAGGACAGCCAGGGTCAGGGCAAGGGACAGCAAGACCGCCTTGTTCAGGGTTTTGTTGGTGAATAGACCCAGGCGGAACACGGAGGAATGCTCGGATCTTCCCGAGTAGACCCGCAGGAGTTCGGACAGGATCAGGGCAGTAAACGCGTAAGTATGGGCGCCCCACGAAGGCATCGCTCCGGGCAGGGGCATCAGGGAAAAAGCTGTTGGAGAGCCGGCTTGAATATCGGGATAGAAATAGCGGCCAATATTAAAGGCCACAAAGACGGTAATGAAGATGGCAAGGGATTGAAAGACAATTGAACCGATCATGGGACGGTTCAGGATTCTTTCATTCTTCTTTCGCGGCGGGTGAAGCATAATGCCATCTTCCGATTCTTCCCTTCCAAGCGCAAGGGCGGGGAAGCTGTCCGTCACCAAATTGAGCCAGAGGAGCTGGACAGGGATCAGGGGCGCGTAGGCAGGCCCAAAAAGCATGGTGGTAATAAAGATCACAAGGATTTCGCCAACATTACACGAGAGAAGGAAACTGACAACTTTGCGGATATTGGCATAGATGACCCTGCCTTGCTCCACAGCCTTGACTATTGTGCCAAAATTGTCGTCAGTCAGGATCATATCGGCAGCCCCCTTGGCCACCTCTGTCCCGGTAATTCCCATGGCAACACCGATGTCGGCCCGCTTCAAGGCAGGTGCATCATTGACCCCGTCGCCTGTCATGGAGACAATCCGGCCAGCGCGCTTGAGGGCTTCGATAATCCTGACTTTGTGTTCAGGCGACACCCGCGCGTAGACAGATGTTGCGGCACTTCGATCATAAAGCTCCTGGTCCGTCATTTCCTGAAGCTGCCTGCCGGTCAAAACGCCATCTTCCTGATCCCGCAATTTAAGCTCATCGGCGATGGCTGAGGCAGTTTCCTCATGGTCACCCGTGATCATGACAACATCGATTCCCGCTTGATGGCAGACTTCGATGGC
Organism: Clostridiaceae bacterium; assembly: GCA_012511185.1. Lineage (GTDB taxonomy): Bacteria > Bacillota > Clostridia > Saccharofermentanales > DTU023 > UBA4923. The sequence continues at coordinate 844 of JAAZGN010000173.1, read as the reverse complement.
TTCTTTGACTTCCGGTCTGGGCGGATCCATCATGCCCATCAAACCGGTAAAGACCATGGCTTGCTCCGCGTTGTCAAAGCGGTCGCTTCCATGGGTTTTAAAAGCAAAGCCAAGCACACGAAGCGCCTGGCGTGCGAAACAGGAGTTTTGCTCCAGAACCTTCTGCCGTCTTTGATCCGTCAGCGGGATGATCCCTGATGTTGTCATTACCCGGTCACATCGCATCAGGATATGATCCGGCGCACCCTTGGTCATGGAGTAGAATTGCCCGTCGTCGAGCAGACAGCCGACTGACATCATTTTTCGTTCTGAATCAAAGGGCATTTCCCAGATGACGGGATAGGAACGGCGCAGTTCTCCGGCAGAAATGCCTCCTTTAGCAGCGGCCGTCAGCATGGCTCCTTCCGTCGGATCCCCAATCATGGTAACCTGGCCGTTATCTGAGGTTTCGACCAAGACCGCGTCATTGCATAGCGCGCCGATCGCCAGCATGCGAACGAGAACCGGAGAAGAAGCTCTTTCGGACCCGCTTCCGTCCTCCGGATGAATGGCTCCTTTCGTTGAATAGCCGGTTCCTGTCACCAGGAAATTCATCTTGTCCGCATAAAGACGCGTAACCGTCATTTCATTTTGGGTTAAGGTTCCCGTCTTGTCGGAACAGATGGTGTTGACGCTCCCCAGCGTTTCCACTGCCAAAAGGCGCTTGACGATGGCATTTTCCCTGGCCATCCGTTTCATCCCGATCGCCAGCAATATGGTTACAACGGCCGGCAGCCCTTCGGGGATGGCGGCAACAGCCAAACTGATCGCTGCCATGAAGAGAGCCAGCGGTTCACCTCCCTGG
>JAAZGN010000172.1 GCA_012511185.1 Clostridiaceae bacterium | reverse complement strand
CTTGTGGGAACTCTTCTCATGAGGGTGCTGGTTGCCGGTTGGTCAATGCGAAGTCCGGCTTCTTCTTTGCACGATGCAGGCTACAACGTCACCGCAGCGGACGCATACGGGGATGCTGATTTAAAAATCCGCGGCATTCCGGTCATTTCTTTTGAGGAAGCATGGCGGCAACGAGCCCGTTACGATGTGTTGCTTTACGGTTCAAACGCCGAGGCACTGGTGGAAGCATTCCCGGGGATAATCAGGGGCAACTCGGTGAGTACGCTCCGTCGCTTAGCCGATGTCCGGGTCTGGTTTGATTTTCTGGATCGCGTGGGTATCGGGTTCCCCCGTACCTGGTCTTCAGCCGCCGAACTGCCCGACAATGTGGAGATTCTGGAGAAGAATCCTTCCCGGCATGGCGGAGCCGGTGTGCGCCCATGGACAGGGGGGAAGATACCCAGGGGATCTATTTTGCAGGAAAAACTTGACGCCCAATCCTTTTCCGCCAGCTTCTTTTCCTCAGAGGGTGAGATCACGCTGTTAGGCGTGACAGAACAGCTGGGTTTCGATCGGGAAATCAGCGAAACCCTCCATGTTCCGGGCTACGCCTACTGCGGGAATATTCTGCTTCGAGACTGGGATGAGAATCTGCTCGCCCGCCTGTCTTCCATCGCGCGCTGCCTGACGCGGGAATACCGTCTGGTTGGATTGAACGGTATTGATTTCATCATGGGGGAGGACTGCGAGCCGCTTCTGTTGGAGATCAACCCGCGATGGTGCGCGTCATTTGAATTGTATGAGAGAATCCCCGGATTTCTCCCCGCGGTTGCCCAAATTGAAGGACAGCTTCCACCTGTCACTGCCCTGCCGGTCGGAGCAGTCGGCAAAGCAGTGCTTTATGCCCCGGACCCGGGTGTGCATGTTCCTGCCGATTCGCTAAAATGGTTACAGGATGGAATGGCCGATATCCCGATGCCCGGCGGGATAATCAAGCCACAGCACCCCTTGTGTACGGTTTTCGCAGAAGCCGACACCCGTGACGAATGCCTGAAGAGCTTACTGGCGAAAGCAGGTATGCTTTACGAACGACTGGAGAAGAATCATGCCTGTTGATTGGGATCAGATAAACCGCAAAGTGGCCACGATTGCAGGTGCCATGCGTCGGTCCCGTGCACCAGCAATATACGGGCTGTGGGAGTTGTCGCTGGAAGAACAGCGCCTTGCGTTTCGCTTGGCCGAAGCGCTTGGTGCCTATATTTCTGTCACCCCGCGCCTGAGCCCGACGCTCACGGTCGGCGCGATATCCCGCGCACCGGCTGTGATTCTCGTGGGCGGCTCTGATTTGCCATCGGAAATAGTTCTTACCCCGGATATTCCTGTCATTCGTTGCGATGTCCTGGCCGAAGTCCAGGCCTGGCCATCTCTCCACGCCTCTTTGCGGGGCAGGGCGCTTGGAAATGACAGGCTTCCAGAACTTGGGGAGGTAGTCGAACTTATGTGCCGGTGCGAGCCGGTCCTGGTTTTCAGGCAAGCCGTGCTTGTTCCGGAACTTTTTGACTGGCTGAATCCGCTCTTCCACCAGGGAAGACTGTTGGGAGCCATGCAATGGGAAGGCGGGCAGGATGTACTCGGTCGCAATGCTGCGGGTGCTTACGAAATTGCATTGGAAGAAGCAGGCGGCGCCGCATCTGTCTGGTCAGGCGGCATGCCCCATGCTGATCGGCATTTTGATGTGGTCAGTCTGTGTGATGCCAAGGTTACGGATCTGGTTTTACGATTGGGTGAAAGTGCCGTGGATCCCTGTTTGGACGGTATTCCATTGATTGCCATAGGCCCTTCTGCCTGTCCGTCCGATGCCTGTGACGGTCTCCAAAGTGCGGTCCAGGCCGAAGAGGAATACACCATCCTCCGTCCCGATGGCATGGTTCTCACGCAATACGGGAAAACTGGATCGCCTTACCCGCCCATGCGATATGTTTTGCAAGGATTGCTGTCTGAGGTAAAAGCATGCTGAAGATTTTGAACGCCCGTCTATTCGATCCTGTTAATGGGAAACAGGGGGAATCGGTTGACCTTTGGGTCAGGGATGGAAAGATCATTCCGGAGCCGGCTTGCTTCCAGGGTAAAATACTGGATGCAGCCGGGGATATCGTAATGGCGGGTGCTGTTGACATTCACAGCCATGTCTGCGGCTATCCGCTTCAATTGGTCCGGCAGTCAGGATCAGAAGTTGTGCCGGGGGTGAAATCCGTTTCCCAGGACTATCTGGCCCTGGGATATACAGCCGTAGTCAACGCCGCAATGCCTGCCCTCAGCGCGCGGCAGGCGATTTTGGAAGGAGCCTGTGGGGGGCCGGACAAGATGAATCTTGTCTGGCTGGGCGAAAACCCGACACTACTGGCGCTGGCCGATACGGGGTCGGATGCGGCATTGCAGGAATACCTTTCCTTTGTACTTGACATATCAGCCGCTTATGGCCTCAAATGCATCAACCCTCGCGGAGGGGTGACGTCCGACAGACTTTCCTCGGAGAAGATGATCGATCGTCTGATTGATGCCAATGAGCACCTTGACCTGCCGCACGCACTTCACCTGCATCATCCTTTCCTCGGCCAACGAGATGCCTGGCGGAAGGTTGTAGACATGGTGAATCGGGCCCGGGGACGCCGACTGCACCTGGCCCATTTGCAGTTCTACGCCTATAAAACCGATAAAAAAGGCAGATTGATCACAGCATCACAGGAATTGGCGCACTGTCTTAACGAAAATCCTCAGCTCACTTCCGATGTCGGTGCAGTGGTTTTCGGCCCTGCGGAGGTAGTGACGGCCGATGCCGGATTTGCGGAATATCTGAGTGGCCGTCGTTCCTGCAGTAGGCTGATGAAACAGGAATGGGAGGAAGACGGAACGCTCAGCGCACTTCCACTTGAGTATAAGCGCTCTTACACGGGCTCGATCCAGTGGCTGGCCGGGCTTGAGCTTCTGTTGCTTACCCGGAATCCGGAACAATGCATGCTGACAACCGACTATCCGAACGGGGGACCATTTCGGGCCTATCCCTACTTGATCCGGTTGTTGATGGATAAGGCATTCCGTGACGCAGAGGCGGAAAAAGTAAACAGCAAGGCACTCTCTCGCTCCTGCTTGAAGAGTATTAAAAGGGAGTTCAGCCTGTCGGAAATTGCCAGGCTGACACGATCGGGCCCTGCTTCATCGCTTGGCCTTCCCAACAAGGGACAGCTGGGGATTGGCGCGGACGCCGATCTGGTTATTTATCGCGACCTGCCTGACCGCGGGCGAATGTTCCGGGAACCGCGCCTGGTCATCAAGGAGGGAGTGCCTGTTGATCCCGCTCTTGGCTGGCAACAAACAGCCTCCATCTGGCGAACACCGTTTCCCGAATATGACCGGACATCTGTCAAGAAAAAACTTCTGCACCGGATGAGTATCGATTTCGATCAAGCCTTTTTGACGGATCGTTTCCTTGATGACAATAGGGTGCGAACCTCGAGGAAGAAAGGAGAGACTGCCTGATATGCGGATCATACTGACTTTCCGGGATTCGCCTTGTTCTTGGGTGGATCTGTCACCCTTTTCGGCCGTTGCCGACCAGCTTGCAGAGTCGTCTACCGATCCCGGCTTGGCTGACCTGCATTTTCGCACGGGACGGAAGCTCTTGTCCATCGACCGCCTTTTCGATGTTCAGTTCGAACACGAGGAGGAGAACATGCTGGTCTTCAGAGGGGACTGTTCACGTGCGATGGGGATTGGCACCGGCCTGAAGAGGGGAAGTCTATGGGTCCAGGGAGATGCCGGGCCGGGGCTTGCAAGGAGCATGGAGGGTGGATGTCTCCGCGTTTCAGGTAATGCTACGGGCGATTGTTGCAGTTGCATGCGGAACGGGCTGGTTCTGATTGAGGGGAAAGCAAGCGGGGAATTAGGTTGGCGCATGCGCCGCGGACTCGTTCTTGTTGGGCAAATGGATGGTCCTGTTATCGGGCGGGATATGCTGGGAGGAACGGTTGTTGTGACAGAAGAACTTAACCCGCATGTCCGGATTGGGCCCGGTATGGACCGCGGCAGCATGATCTTCCCCGGTGAAACGGTAATTCCGGGGGATTTTTATATGACAGAGAAGCTTCCTTCATCGTTTTTGCAGCTGCTATTTTCGGAAATGGCAAATAATGATCTCCCTTTCCCCGCCTCATGGCGGCAAGCGTCGTTTCAGCATTATCGTGGCGCTAAGAGCGGGCTTGGCAAAGCCGAAATCTTTGTTGCGGAGAAGCCTGAGTGAAAAGATTTCTCATCACAGGATCAAAACCAGGATTTCACTCCAGACAACTTTCATCGGCGTTCTCCCGGTTAGGTGCTGAATCAAGCTTCATTCCGATCGATCAACTGACATTTCATGCTCACTCTCCGAATCTTCCAGACCTGTTCAAGGGGTGTGACGGCGCGGTGTTACGCGCGATTCCGGGTGGTTCGCTGGAACAGATCATCTTCAGAATGGATGCTTTGTATACCTTGGAACGCCGTGGCATTGTATTTCTGAACTCGCCTAAAACGATCGAAAAGACAGTCGATAAGTACTATACTTCATCGCTTTTGGCCGAACACGGTTTACCTGTCCCTCCCACCATCGTTACAGAAAGGGTCGAAGAAGGCCTGGAAGCTTTTCACAGATTGGGTGGCGATGTGGTATACAAACCGCTTTTTGGATCAGGGGGGAAAGGGATGCTGCGACTGACCGATGAGAAAACCGCTGAACAGTCATTTCGCGAGCTCGTCTCCAATGGTGCCGTCCTCTATTTGCAGCGTTTCGTCCAGTGTGATAAACAGGATATCCGTGTTTTTATCCTTGGAGGAAGAGTGATCGCTGCGATGCGACGGATTGGGGTCGAGTGGCGCGCCAATTGCGCACTGGGAGGCAAACCCGCTCCTTACCGACCGTCTCCATCTGTAAAAAACTTGGCTCTGGAGGCTGCCACTGTTATTGGTGCCGAGTTGGCGGGAGTTGACCTGTTGCCGGCCAAGGATGGAACATATTATGTGAGCGAAATCAACGGATCCCCCGCATGGCGGGGGCTATCCCTCGTGTCGGATGTGGATATTCCCGGGGAAATAGCCCGGTATCTGCTAAAGAAAACAAGCGAAATCCAAGCCACCCCTCAGGGGTAGACGCTCCCTGATTCCATTGGACGCGGGATCCAGTAGTTTGACATTTTTACTTACAATGAGCAGAATGGATTTCAGTTTTAGTTGTTGAATTCTTTGTTTCCAGAGGGGAAGCCGTTGAAGCAGAGAAAGGATTTGCATGTATTTTAAAAGACACCAGGCGCGTGGTATACACCCCCTGTGCTTATATCGTGCGAAAGAGTTTTGCCCGACATAATTGAACGGAGCAGGCGCTCCTGCGCCGGCGGGTTGCTCCGCCGGCATATAATTCCAACGAACTGACTTGCAGCATACCGTATTCCGCCAGGCCAGTCCGATTGCGCTCGTATGAGCGGAATTTTCAGGGCAATGTTAAAAAAGCAAAAAAATATTCCGGGTCAACATGACTGCAGCCGGTTGATTCTGCGCAGGCTTGTGTGTATTCCATGAAAACAATGGATGTCAGAGGACAACCTGCAACAAGTAACCTGAAACGGTTACCAGATGAAATAGAAGGAGGGCGCATAATGGTTACGCTCGCAGAACAAATAAAACAATTTGCCCTGGATCAGGGATACTGCCGTGTTGGAATCGCACCGGCAGACGATTTGGAAGATCACATTCAAGAACTCCTCTCCCGTGGGGATCTTTATGATTTTTATACAGAGGGACCGTATCAACCATTGCTTGCCGCCAGACCGAAAGAGGTGTGGCCACCGGCCAAGTCCATCATCGTTCTGGCCTATGATTATCTTCGTACCTCTTTTCCTGAGAATATGCTGGGCAAAGTCGGCCGCGTTTACCAATCACGTACCATGAACGCTTTTGCTCCGCGCATTGCAGGGTTACGGCTCCAATCCGTTGAAGACTTCATCCGCTCCAAGGGAATCCAGGTTGCGCCGTTCTTGAT
>JAAZGN010000171.1 GCA_012511185.1 Clostridiaceae bacterium | reverse complement strand
TTGAGAAAATCCACAAAAAATGCCAGTTGCCCCATCGGCGTTACGGGCGCATCCGGGTCCCATTCAACATGGATGCGACCGCGATAAGTATCTGCAAGAAGTGCGTTTTCTGACGCGGCGATAGAGGGTAGTTGGGAATCACCTAATGGGTGAGACGCGGGAACAAGCGTTGTAGTATCCATGACCCTTATTTTGTTACATTTAAACGCAGCACAACAAATTTAACTGCCGTTTTTAGGTTGATGGAAGACACAGGCGTTACACTTTCCTCATCAAACCTTGATAACATCGAATGCAGCAGAAAAGTTCTGTAGAAGCGATTGATGGTGGAGGCTCACACTTCAGTTGCAGATGGAAAATACACATTGGTTCGCTGAAATGGGTACTTCAGTCTCGGGCAAAAAACTTCTTGACATTTCAGATGAAATAGTGTATTATGGATATGTCATGGACGGTATCGGTTTCAGGTTTACAGTGCTTAGACTAGACATCTTGCACGTGAAATATCAGGGAGGTAGGTTCATGCGCGCAGTATTCTCGGATAGGTATAGGGGGGGGGCAATGACTCGGTACAGTATTGTTCTGGTGCTCCTTATTATGCTGGTTGCGCTATGCATTTTGGCCCGTCTTGAAAAGACAAACGCCACGGCCATGGCCGCCGATAATCCGCCGGTCCTGCTTGCCCTGAAACAGCCGGATACCTCCGCTTCGCACCCAAGCGCAAGCCAAGTCCTCTATGCCCCGGAAGGTACAGCGGCCAAAGCCTTTGGGGAAGGGCCAACAGTATTGGAGGACACCGCACCCATACCCTCCTTCCCGCAATCAAAAGTGCTGCTTGCCTCGTTGCCTATGACGCCCTTTGTACTGGATCCCCTGTTGGTAGCGGCTCTTTCCCGGGACGTGGCGGAGGATACGCCGGAGGAGGACCCGGACCGGGAGGAGGAACCGTCCTCCGATGTGGCTGCCATCACCAAAACGTATATGGAGGAAAAGGTCGAGGAGTTAATGGATTTGTCGGGTAAATATGAACCGACCCCGGAAACCCTGCAGCGTGAAGAGGAACAGGAGGCTGTGGAAGCGCTGGTCATCGACACCGAAACGGGAGCGTTCAAGAATCCCCCCATCGAGTTGTTTCCGGGCGTGCGTATCGTTAGCCTTGCGCCCCTGGGAAAACAGCCCCTACTCGAGAGCGCGATCAAGAGAAGTCGCGGCATGCTCAAAAGCGGAGAAGGCGAAGGGGAGGCGGAGGGGGAAGGAGAGCCGGATCCTTTCGCCACGTTGGATTTACAGTCGGATTTTATCGCGTTCCTGTCGAGTTTTTTCGAAGACTATAGCTCGGGTATGGAGGATACCTTTGATTTCAACGCCTTCACCGTAGAGACCATTGATGACATGGAAGAGATCCTGCCTGCGCCCAACGGCATCCCCGACCTGGCCGAACTGCTGGTGCTGGAGACTTTCCTGAAAACGCCCGCTCTCGATTTTTCCTTGACCGGCGGTCCTTCCCACCAAGGCGCGGTGAATCGCTGGCAGTATTTTGAGACGCTGTACGGACCGGTCAGTGATCCGTCCCTCGCGCCGCTTTACCGGGTGGGCTTGGCCTACAGTTGCCTGGACGACTTTATGTCGATCTATTTGGGCGCGGTGTTGCTGTCTATCGCCACCGAAGCGGAGGTGGTGGACTTTGCCAACCTCATCGATGCCATGGAGACTACCGCCTACCACTTCTCGCAATCAGGAGATATCGACGGCGACCAGTACAGCGCCCTGATAGAATGGCAACAGTATGGCACGGGCCAGACCTTCGCGCAAGCCTATGCGGCGTATGAATCCGCTGTGCTCAACCCGGCCGTGTATCCTTCGAACATCACCCTGCACACGGTTACGCGCACTTGTGGCTCAAACGTGATTCTACTCTACCCGGCCCAGGAAAAGGTGGCCGCCGGCGTCACGTTAACCCAATATGCCACCTTTGGCTATGATGAGGCCTTGTTTGCTTATGACCCGTACTTCGACCACTGGGTGATTACCGGAGAAAGTCCCGTGTCGCCCCGATACAGTGGCGCCGATACCATCGAGGTGCTGGTGGAGGACGATGTCACGATTCAGCAAGTAACCGTCACTCCGGACCTGTCCGTGACGGTAAGTTTTCCGGATAGCGCCCTGGAAGCCGCGATCCGTACCGCTATCAATAAACCTTCAGGCACCCTTTTGCTGGGGGATGTGTACAACCCGGCCTTCACGGAATTACAGGCCACCAATGCAGGGATTGTGTCCATTGAAGGCCTGCAACACTGCCGTTTCTTAAAAAGTCTTTCCCTCGACGGTAACAGCATTGTCACCCTGACGCCTCTGGCTACCTTATACCGGTTGAATGAATTGGACTTGGGGCGTAATCAAATCACCGACTTGTCCGCCTTGGCCAACCTGCACGACCTGACCCAGCTGGAACTGGGCATTATGTTTTTGAACTACCTGTTCAACCCCAGCCTCGTCAATACTAACCGTCCCGCAAGCCTTGCGCCGCTCACGTCCCTGCTCCATCTGGAATACCTCGGCCTGACGGATACCGGACTGCAGGGAACCACCCTGGCGCCTTTTGCCGCTTCGGGGTCCGCGCTGGATGCCTTGCCACTTCTGTCCGTTGGTAAGAATCCCGGCCTGGACCTGACACCCCTGGCTTCTCTGGACGGCCTGCTGGCGCTGATCGATCATGACTCAAATCTGACCAATACGGTTCTGGCGGGACTCTCCGGCAGCTCAAGCCTCATGGCGGTCTACCTGTTCAATAATAACCTGGAAAGCCTGGCCGCCCTGTCCGGATGCACAGACATGCTGGAGGTATACGTCTCCAACAACCCGAGTTTTTCCGTCGTTCCCAATACCTTTCCGGACATGCGCGCCTTTGGCGCCGACAACTGCGCCTTGTCAGACATCACCAACCTGGGGGGCCTGAGCCTCGTCAGACAGTTGTCCCTGTCCGATAACGACATCAACGACATCACCCCGCTGCTGAATATTACGGCCTTCGAGGAGAATGCTGCTATTGATCTGATTGACAACCCCCTGGCCCACACGCAAAGCTGTGCGGTCATCACGGCCCTGCGTGCCCGTGGCGTGGAGCTTCAGGAGAATGCGGCGCAATGCCGGCACACCCTGACGTATTCGGCGGGGCCCAATGGTTCCATTGCGGGCACGTCACCGCAGATCGTGTATATTGGCGGAGATGGCACTTCCGTGGAGGCGATTCCCGATTGGGGCTACTATTTCCTGAAATGGAGCGATGACCGGACGGACAATCCCAGAACAGATACGAACGTAACCGAGGATATCACGGTTACCGCTATTTTCGCGCCTTATCAATACACCCTCAACTACCTGGCGGGCGACCACGGCAGTATTGACGGCCTCACACCGCAGTTGGTGGACCATGGCGAGGACGGGCTGCCCGTGACGGCGGTGCCGGACTATGGCTATCACTTTACGGATTGGGATGACGGGCGCATCAATAATCCCCGTATCGACACGGCCAATACGGAACCGCTCACCGTATACGCCTCCTTCGACATCAATCAGTACAATCTAGTCTACATGGCTGGGCCCAATGGAACGTTGGAAGGTCCTACCAGCCAACAAGTCAATCACGGGGAGGATGGATTGCCGGTAGCCGCAATACCGGATACGGGCTATCATTTCACTGACTGGAGTGATGGTTTGGCGAATAACCCGCGTGTTGATACGGGGAATACGCAGCCTCTTAGTGTTACAGCGTCTTTTCTTATCAACCAATACACACTAACCTACAATGCGGGCGTTTATGGCTCGTTGTCGGGAATAACGAACCAGACAGTCAATCATGGGGACAACGGGAGTGCGGTATCCGCCCTGCCAGAGACGGGATATCACTTTGTAAAGTGGAGTGACGGGGTGACGGACAACCCGCGTACAGATCTGTACATCGAGGCGGATCTGGAAGTGACGGCGGAATTTGACGTCAATCTGTACACTTTTACGTTTACCAATGCTGAAGGCGGCGCTGTAGCCTGCGGTATGTTCAGCATATATGACGACAGTATTGAGATCTTGGAAATCGCCGAAACGCGTTCCTGGGAACTTCCCTACGGTTGTGACATAATTGTGGCCCAGCTTCCGGCGCAGGGCTACCGCTTTGACCAATGGAGCGGAACCGGATCGTTCCCCTGCGGCGGAAGCGAGGAGTTTCTTTGTTCCTTTATCCTTACGGAGTCGACCACGGCGCAAAGCGCGTTCGTAAGGCAATATAGCGCCACCTTCACGGCTAACGGCGAGGGAACTGTTACCGTGGCCTCCCCGGGCAGTGCCGGGAGCCCATGGACTGTCGGTACCTGCTTCGACGCGCCCCCGACCCTTTCCCTGTTGCTGGATGCGGGCACTTCACTTTCCGTTACAGCCCAATCCGTAGCCGGATGCTATTTCAACGGATGGGCCGAGCCTTCCTTGCAGGCCATGCCGACGGCATTTACCCTTACCCTCGCCAGCGACACGACCATAACAGGGGAGTTTGGGTGCACCTATGATCTTCTGGTGGTTTCCGAATGCGAAGGAGAAGGGACCGAATGCGGTGAAGTCACTGTTGAGGCGACCTGTCCGGTAAATGAAGGGGAAGGCGAAGGGGCATGTGTGCCCCCCTGTACGCAACACGTACTGAACCCCTGTGCCGACCTGGACTATCGCTTCTCCCATTGGGAAGATGAATCCGGGGCATCCCTGGGAAGTGAGACGCCCTTTACGATCACCTTGTTGCAGCCGGACACAACCCTCCGGTCGATATTCGCGGAACAACCCGTGTTGACCGCCTTCGCCACCGGGAACGGCATTCTTGAACAGGATTATACGCGGTTGTTGTGCGGGAACGAAGATTATGATCCCGTTGAAGGTCCTCAGGCGTATAATACCCACACGCTTGTTCCGTATACG
>JAAZGN010000170.1 GCA_012511185.1 Clostridiaceae bacterium | reverse complement strand
GCCACCGTACCCATCCCTGCGTTTATTGGTCACGGATGACAGAAAGCTGTGGAGCAGGAATCCGTGTGCGGCGTGGATCTCGATGGCATCCAAACCGGCGGCATGAGCCCGCCTGGCAGCCTCGCAAAAGGCCGCTTTCACTTCTTCCATATCATCCGCTGTCATCTCGCGCGGGATCCGGTAGGTCTCATCAAAGGCCAAGGCACTGGGCGCCAAAGTGTAGTCATGGTCTTCCGGCCTTGCGGTGCACTTGCGGCCCGCATGGTTCAGCTGGAGGGCGACCAGCGCCCCCTCGGCATGGCAGATATCCGTTAAACTTCGCAAACCGTCAATCTGCCCCTCATCCCAGATACCCAGGCAATGATCGTTTATACGCCCATTGGGCATCACTCCTGTCGCCTCAACGATAATCAGGGCTGTACCGCCGGCCGCCCGGGCGGCATAGTGGGCCAGGTGCCGGTCCTTGACCATGCCGTCAGTATCCGCCGTGTAAGTGCACATGGGCGGCATGACGATCCGGTTTTTCAAGGTCAGATTTTTCACATTAAAGGATTCAAAAAGTTTCATTTCTTATTCTTCTCCCTTTCAGCCCCGCAGTTCCCTTACTTTTGAGCCAAGATAACGACGGGCGGCATCTTCCATGGTCCCGCAGCGGTCAATGACATCCTCAACCGATTTCCCCGTAATGACAGCTCCCCGGTTGCCGAGAATACACGCGCCCGACACAGTGCGGCCCAGGGCTTTGATAATTGGCCGTAGACGGGCAGAGGCATAGCCGGTCCGGTCACCGGGCAAGTCTCCATCCTCCCGTCCGGTTATGGGAACCGGCTGCCGGCAAGCCGCGAATACACTGCTTGCGCCAGCCCGGGTTAGTACACAACAACCGACATCTTCATAACGATCCATGATGGCTGCCTGCAGTTTCAAGTCAAAAGAGGGGGCAATCCCGCCATCATTTTCCAGCGTTTGTATCCTGACCCGCACGACATCCTCCGGTGACAGTGGCCGGTCTCCGCAACCCCTGGCAGCCAACAGCATATGCGCGCCGTCAAGCCTGACAGACACTGCGCCCGGCGCAGTCTGGATAAGGTTTTCTTCCAAGAGCCAATTGACGCAATGGACAACTTTTTCGCGACCCTCTATTTCATTAATCTGCAGCGCGCCTGATAGGCCATCGGTCTCCCATGAACCCTCAAAAGTCAGGCCTTTTTGCAATAAAAGCCAAAAACTGATCCGCTTCATCCCGCCAAGCAGGGTCCCTTCGAGCAGGGCACGGCAGGCTTTCTCCAACACAAGTGTCGTAACAGTGGCCTGGGCCGGTGTTTTACCAAGTACCAGCACATAGGGTGCGGGCTCCCCGTACTTCTTTGACGGACGGACGATGCAGGCGTCCTTATTTTGAAGTATGCCTTGGATTCGGCCGGGCTGATCGCTGCCGGCCAGCATGACGCGGTTGCCGATCATCTTCAAAGCGTCGTCCAGGGCAGGACGAAAGGAAGGGCAATTGCGGATCTGGGTGATGCCGCCCGCATAATCAGGCAGCGACCGGATGAGGACGTTGGCTTCCGGCCTGGCATCCAGAATGGCGGCCATTAAGGGTTCACCTACCCGCAGTTCTGCCGCTGTGAGCATTTGCGCTTCTTTCGCGTCTTTCACAGCGTAAAGAAATTGACCGCCTTCCTGCCTCCAGACAACTCTTACTCCCGCCGCAGGGATTGATGCCCTGCGGAATCTGCCAAAGACTGCCAGGAGGGCATCCCGGTCTGCTGCTTTCATTTCTCACCTCCCCGGCCTTTTCATTTCGCCGTTTGTAAGGTTTTCTTTCACGCCTTCATCATACCTAAAAAGAAACGGTCCGGCCGGGAAAGAGGGTATTGACACGAAGGGCAAGATGTTCTATTTTATCTGTACTATTTGATCTAGTACGGTTGCAACAAAGAGACGAGGAGCTTGCCATGGTCTATCCGGAGATCAACTACCAAAGCGGCGTACCGCTCTACCAACAGTTGAAACGCTCCTTTCACCGGCTGGCTGCACTTGGGCTGATCAAGCCCCATGAGCAGCTCCCCCCGGTCAGGCAACTGGCAGCTGAACTTGGCATCAACCCCAACACCGTCCAAAAAGCGTACCGGGAGATGGAACAGGAAAGGCTGATTTACGCCATTCCCGGCAAAGGCAATTTTCTGTCTGACAGGGATGATAATAAGGAACTTGAAAAAGAGGAAATCCGTCGCAATTTCCTGACAGCCGCACATATCGCTTGGCTGGCCGGCATTTCATCTGAGTCACTGCATCTCCTTCTTGATGGCTGCATCGAGGAAAACCACGACGGGGCAAGAATCAAAAGGCGGGACTGATCATGGAAAAGGGAATGGAAATTCCGGAAAATGGTAACACGCCGACGCTGACCGCGAAAAAACTCAGCAAGAGCTTCGGACCGGTCAAAGCGCTCGACCAAGTCTCGTGCCGGATCGGAGGATCGTCAATCTTTGGCCTGATCGGTTCGAACGGCGCGGGAAAATCGACCTTCCTGCGACTGGCAGCCGGTGTCTACAAGCCAACATCCGGACGGATGCTGTACCAGGGCCAGCCCGTTTACGAGAACGCGCCGGCAAAACAGAAGATTCAGTTTGTTTCCGACCAGCCTTATTTTCACTTTGACACGTTAAAGAAGATGTCAAAATTCAACCGTTCCCTTTACCTCGGCTGGGACCAGGCCCTGTACGAAGAACTGATGCAAATCTTTCCTTTGGGAGAAGCCGACCGCCTTGACCGTATGTCGCGCGGCATGCAGCGTCAGGCGGCGGTGCTGCTGGCTATTGCCTCCAATCCAAAACTTCTTTTGATGGATGAAGCCTTCGACGGACTTGACCCCGTCATGCGGCAAAATCTGAAGCGGGTCCTGGCGCGTCAAGTGACCGACCGCCAGCTGACTGTCCTGATCGCCTCGCAGAATTTGCGCGAATTGGAAGACTTTTGCGACCATGTCGGTCTCTTACATGAGGGAGGCCTCCTTTTCGTTGAAGAGTTGGACAAGCTGCGTCTCAGCATCGTCAAGGTTCAGGCTGCCTTCCCTGAACCTGTCAGCGAAAGTCAGCTGCGCGGACTGGGGCTGAATATCCTGCAGTTTCACGCGAGGGGGTCCCTGGTCGAGATCCTGGCACGAAGCTCCGAAGAAGAGATCAGAAAGACACTTGCGGAGTTGCATCCCTTGCTACTCGATGTGCTTCCCCTCTCTTTGGAGGAAGTCTTTATCTATGAACTCAGCCTCAAATCCTACGCTGTCAGTGATCTTTTGGCTTAAACGGCTTAAGGGGGAACCAAGGCATGATGACAGAAATCCCTCAAACCGCCCCAGGGCTCGGCTGGGTTTTTGGCAAATCTTTCCAGCGGACGCGTTCGCTGATGCTGCTTTTCTCATTCTTATTCTTGCTGGCCATGCCCATTGCGCTTCTTATCATCGGCAGGGACAACTACCTGACACTGGTTTCGTCTTACAACTTTCTTGAGCCTGCCTTCAGGGAGCAGAACCTTAATCAGGTACTCTGGCCGCTTCATCTCATCCTGGCCCTGATCTCTCTTGCGGCAGTTGCTGTGCTGGGCAGTGCCGGGTTTCGGACCTTTTATCTTCAAAATGCGGTCGACAGGGAAACCAGCATGCCCCTGGGAAGCAGCCGCCAGTTTCTCGGCAGGGCACTGGCGCTCCTGGCAGCCTTCTTCTTCATTTTTGCAGTCAACGCCGCG
>JAAZGN010000169.1 GCA_012511185.1 Clostridiaceae bacterium | reverse complement strand
GGTATACGCTGGGCAGCCAGACCCGCATGCGGCCGGAGAGAAGGTAAGCCAGGCCTGAGGCGATCAACATGAGGGCAAGGTGGACCGTAATCGTCTCGATGGAGGAACCGGCCACGGTTTCCCGGCCCAAACTCTTCTGCTTGTCAATGTCGGTCGTGTAGCCCTGAAGCATTTCCATGGGGATGGCGGTTGCCTTGCCCAGCAGTTGTGTTTGCCCTTTGCGTAACGCCCGGTTAATGAAATAAATGCCCAGTAGCATACCGCCGATCAGGCCGATGGTCGCCATGGTCAGGGCGACACCTTGGGCGGTCTGCCAACAGGACAGGCCGAAATCCTTCAAGATGCTGCCCACCGCCGTCGCTGTGCCATGTCCTCCGGCAAAACCCTGGGGCAGTTCATAACCGAAGGTCCGGTACAAACCTGTTTCCGGCCGGATGGCCGTGATGGCCAGGTTTACCCCGTAGCCGATCTCATATTGGATGCTCCCGCCGAGAGAGAAAATTCCGGTCATCAGGAGTACAATGGGCGCCATGTCGCGGAGGCGGCGACGCTTTTTGGCAGGATCCATGGATGTCCCCAGGGGTGCCGCCGAAAAAATGGGAACAATCAGGACAACAGGCAACGCCTCCCAGAGCGCCATCCATTCATCAGAAAAGGCCAGGGGAGCGCTTGCACCCCAAAGAGGAGGTCCCAAGAGCAAGCCGATCACACCGCCGATAACGGACGCAGGCAAAAGCCAGCGGCGAAAAAGCGGTACCTTGGCTCTCAGGAAAGCGCCCAGGAGCAAAAAGGCTCCAATCACGCCAGTCCCGATCAGCATATCCTGCAAGACTCCTGTATTCACACACACTCTTCTTTCTTTCCGGTATTCCAAGGAATCCAGTCTAATTGTTCACCTAATCAAGATAACACGAAAATAATGATGACGGAGGAGCAAAGTTGCTTGGGAATGCGTGTGCCCGAGTGACCCGCAAGATGGCTTGTCAGGAAAAATGAAGCGTCATCATGACGTGTTCGACCGGAATATGATCCGGAATAAAGGGTTCCCCATCAAGCCGGTAACCCAGCGTCTCATAGAAGGCTGTGATGCTTGTTCTGGCCATGAGGCGGATGCCGGCTTTGCCGGCTTTTCTGGAACGCGATTCGAACTCGCGGGCAATGACAGCGCCGATGCCCCGCCTCCGGTACCCGGCGTCAACCGCCATATAGCGTAAGCGGTTGTAAGCTGTTCCGTCTTCCTGAAGAATGGCCACACCCACCAATATTCCCCCATCAAAGGCACCGAAGACCAGGTCGCTGTTCTCCTTTGACAAGTCATCCTCATCTATGGAATGACCCCAGGGCTTGCGCAAAATGTCATCGCGCAACGCGAGTGTTTGCTGGTAATCCGCGCTTCCATAGCGGATAGGACGGTATTCGATGGACATATCCCGCATGTTTCACCTCTTCTTTTTTCCTATTTTAACTGATTTTCCCCTTCGCTGCGCGGATCCTGCTATGCTTATGAAGTATGGAAAGACAGAATTTATTCGAGAATTTGCGCTTCGACCCGAAAAAGGAAAAAACCGAGCTGCTGTTTGAATCAGGCAGGGTCCGCATCGAGCGAATCTGTTCATCCGGCCAGTCAGGGGAGCTCTACGATCAGGAAGAACACGAATGGGTCGCCCTCTTGGAAGGGCGGGCCGGGATCTTTTTTGTCGATGAGGGGGAGACCGTTTCCTTGAAAAGTGGTGATCATCTCCTGATTGAGGCGCACAGGCGTCACCGCCTTACCTTTACCTCAGAGCGCTGCCTTTGGCTTTGTGTTTTTTGGAGTAACTGACACCGTGAAAAGCAGGCTAAAAGTATCACAGCTCCTCGTCTGGCCGGTGCTTCTTTTCTTGCTTTTATTTTTATTTTTTCCTGGGCCAGCCAGAGCAGACGGCCCCGGCCGGGATCAACTGGTCACCGGCCTCATCGATGGCCGGCCCTTCTCCTTCAGCCTCGATTCGCTCAGGTCAAGAACGGCCTGTCTGCTCGTCTTCCGGGATGGAGAAGGCTTCGATCTCCTGCATTATCGTCACGATGAGAGGGTCTATACCGCCTCATTGACTAAAATCATGACGGCCTGCCTGGCATACGACCTGATGGAGGAACAGGGTTGCGGCCTCGATGACCGGGTGCAGGTCCTCGCGGTTGACCTGGAAGGCCTCCAGGAACTCAACGCCTCCCTTGCCGGTTTTGGGGCCGGTGAGTCCGTCACTTACCGGGATCTCTTCCACGGCCTTTTGATCAGCTCCGGATGTGACGCCGCCAATACGCTGGCCAGGGTTACGGCGGGCAGTGTCAGGGAATTCGTCGCGCTTATGAATGAAAAGGCCAGGACACTCAAGCTTGCGGGAACCCGCTATGCCAACGCAACCGGCCTTTTCCATCCGGATAATTACGGGACGGCACGGGATGTGGCCGTCCTGCTGGGACTTGTCCTGGAAAATCCTTTTTTGCGGGAAGTCATGACCGTTCGGCATTATCGGTCCAAGGCGACCAGTCAGCACCCCCAGGGGATTGACATGCGGCATTATCTGACTTATTACAGCCAGGTCGCGGGGATCGACAGTAGCTCGATCGAAGGCGGCAAGACCGGTCAGTTGAAAGAATCGGGCTACTGCCTCGCCAGCTTCAAGGAGATCCAGGGACTGACCTTTGTCTTGTGCACGACGGGGGCTGATGAGCCCGGAGGGCACCTGACCGACCATGTGTCGGTCTACCAGGCCTTGGCTGAACAATTGCCTGCGGATGAGATGGCGATCACCGGAATCGGGGATCGTCCAATGCCAACCCCTCCTCCTGCGGAAAGCGAAGCGGAAGAAAGCGAAAAGCCTGCGGCAGCTAAAGGGCCGCAAGCTGTCATCAATATCGTTTCCGCCCTCCTGCTCGGCACAATTGCCCTGCTTTTACTCTTCTTGTTCTTTTCTTTGGTGATTAGACGAAAAATTGAAAAAGAACTATAGATACTGCTGAACGCTGGTCTGCCGTCGTGCGCGCTTCGAAAGCCTTAAGGTTGCGACTGCTGTAAGGAAGTAGGCCAGGGCGAAACAAAGTTGAACGATGAGATCGGTTGCCATTGCGGACGGCGTATGGACCCGGTAGATGGCGTGGATGTAGTAGTAAAGAGGGAAGCCTTTGGCGATGATGGTCAGGGCGACCTGTCCCAAGAGGGGCTGCGGCACAAAGGCGCCCGAAAGAAAGGCCATTCCCAAGGATAAAACGGTGCTGACCGCTGTGATGGCCACCTTGTTGCGGATCAGGCTGGAGATCAGGTGGCTTAGGGCCAGAACGGCCAGGACAAAGATAAAGAGGTTGAGCAAAATGCTTGCCGTCAGACCGCGGCTGAAAAGTGTCCGGGTGACAGGGAGCGTGGCAAGCAGAAGGACGGTCGAGGTCCCAAAGACAATCAAGCCGGATCCCAGTGTCATCCCCAGTGCCTGCAAAGGGGCTGGGTAGGGCGAAAGGGCTGTTCGCGAGCGAAGACCCGATTCCGAAAAGGACTGGCCCACAAGGGGCACCATGGTTGTGGACATGAGCAGCAGGACATAGGCGAAGCCCGAGAAAAAGGAAATCCGGGCATCATCGTCGCTGCCGGCCTCACTGCCTTCCTGGAGAAGAACCTCCATCTCCTGCGCCAGGACCTCATGCAATAATGCCTGGTCATAAGAGCCGTCACCGGACTCAAAGGCGTCCTGAAAGCGAAAATAGGTTTCAGCGACGGAAAGCGCAAAATAACCGCCACTTGTTGTCCGGTCGGTCAGCGCCCGGGGGGCGGACTGGCCCGGCTCGAAAAGAAATACGGCGTCATAGCCATGGTCAAAGACCGCTTCCTGCGCTTCTTCGGTCGAAAACGAAACCGAAGTGACCTTGTGACCAGCCTCTTCCAGCCACAAGGCGAAGGCCTCTCCCTCTTCGTGGCTGCCGGCCGGCATTGAAAGGGCGGCCTTTATGCTACCGCGCTCAAATTGCCGGGGCCCCTTCGTCCCCGACCCGGCTCCAATCACCAGGATCAGAATCAAAAATACACCCGCGTAAAACAAGATGATAAGCCAGTACTTTCGCAAAAGGGCCAGGTAGGTTCGAAAGACAATCATGACGGCCTCACAAACTTGTATACTGCCTTCGGCGTAAAAATAGAAGCGACGAGAACCACAAGAGAAGGGCTGCGGCGGCAAGGGCCAGGACTCCGGTGGTGTATTCCCTGGTTGAAGACAGGGCGTTCAGCCGGTAAAGCAGCCGCCCCACCAGATTGATGTGGTTGTAGCGGTTCAGCCATGGCGCGTGCCGGTCCAGAAAAAGCCGGAGATCGACACCCATCATGCCGCCAAAGGCCCCCAGAACCAGCATGACGCCGACCCCGAGCGGGACTTTGGCCTTGGTCGGCCATTTGTTCGAGGCACCCACAAAGAGGCCGGCAGCGATTCCAAAAAAGCTGGCGACAAGAAGCAGGAGCAGGGATCGCGGCAGATCGGCCAGGAAGTTAACGCCCCACACAAACTTGAGATACAAGGTCAGCAAAATCATCTCAAGAAAGGAGAGCAGGATGTTGATGAGCGTGCCGGCCGCCATGAAGGAGGGCCGTGAGAGGAGTGTCGTAGAGAGCCTGGCGGCCAGGGGTGACAGGTTAGCCTGCAGATGGTCAATCATGCCGATGCCTGAAAAATAGGAGTAGAGGGCGAACATGGCGACCGTCATGGAAAGGATGCCCATGAGAAGGTCCGTGTCCTGCTGACCGACAGGAAGGGGGTCTTTGGAAAAGTCGGGCTGGACACCCAAACGACCCGCTGCTTCCGCCCTCTTAAGTCCGGTGCCTATTTCGCCCAGGATCCTGGCCTCAGCGCTGCTCTCACGGATCAGGAGCCTGCCGTCCGCTCGAAATATGCCCGCCACTTCTTTCGCCTTAAGCGCCCGGTATGCCTCTTGTGACTCCATGACTGCCAAGTCCAGCATGTCGATGTCCTGGAGGTAGGCGGTGTAGGGAGAGCCTGTCTCTGCCGCCGTACGGATCGGCTCCATCTTGAGCCCCGCGCCGCGAAAGGCGACAGCCATCATGGTCACAAGAAGAACCGGATAAATGAAAACCCAAAAAAGTGAGCCTTTGTCTTTCAATGTCAGCTTTCCCCGGATTTTCAGGTGTGAAACAAATTGTCCCATGGCCAAGAAACCCTCACTCGCGCAGGGCCTTGCCGGTCAGTGACAGGAAGACGTCATTGAGGGATGGCGACTGGTTGTAAATGGTGGAATAGGCGATACCCTTCTGCCGCAAGATGTCGATCAGCCTTGCCAGGTGATGGCCGGGGGGCGCCAGCTTGACGGTCAGACTGCCGGCGTTGCTTGTTAGGTCAACGAGGCCGTCAAAGGACCGGCAAAGATCCAGGATCCGGCCCTGGTCCTCTTGTGAGCTGAGCTCAATGTGAACCGACTCAGTGGCGTCGATCAGGCCGATCAGTTCCTGCAAGGTGCCTGTCGCCATATTGCGCCCCTGGTCGATGATGACGATGCGGTCACAAAGATCTTGCGCTTCCTCCAGATAGTGGGTGGTGTAAAGGACCGTCGAGCCGTTTTGGTTCAATTGGCGAACACCCTCCAAAACATAATTTCGGCTTTGGGCGTCCAGGGCCAGGGTCGGTTCGTCCAGGACGAGAAAATCGGGGCTGTGGACAATGCAGCAGGCGATGTTAAGGCGGCGTTTCAAGCCAGGATCACGGCTCCCCGGCGCCTGCATTTCTCCTGAAGAGTTGTACTATTCCTGTTCCTGGCATTCAGCAGCCAGGTCCGTTTCCTCTGGTCTGTTTTCATAAGCTGCCGGGTCGTCGGCTAAATCCTGGCCCCGGAAAATTCCATCGGGGTCTTCGTCGACAAGCTCGCAAAGGGGCATGGACTCTTCCGTACAAGACAGGCTCTCATCGGCAGACAATACAGGAGGGTCGAAGGTGCTCCCTTCCGTCAGGGGATAACTTCCGGGCCATTCATCATTTCCCGGATTCTCAATCAGATCGAGCTTTGCCACGTAAGCGCTCAGTTGTTCGAACAGCCTTTGGCCTTCCTTGGCGTAAGCCTGATAGCCGCCGCATACTTTTTCAATGGCTCTTTTCTTTTCCTCGAGGCGTTCCAACTCCCCGCGGGAGCCCGCTTCTTCCTCACGCCGCCTGGCGCGGAACAAAAACAGCTCTTCTTCAGCTTCTTTCTGGGCGCTTCGGATGATGGACTCACGCTCGAGCCGGGCCTCCGACACGATGTCGTGCGCCCGCGCGAGCAGTTCCTGGCGTTTTTGATATTCTTGAAGGTGCTCCTGGAGGGCCTGGTTCTCTTTACGCAACCGGATCAATTCAGAGTCTTCGACTTCCCCTGTTCGGTCAGGTGAAACGACGGCTACAGGGACAGATTCGACCGGTTCCCCGAAGGAAGGAACCTGCTGTCCGGAAGAATCACGGCCAGCCTTGTTCAGATCCTCCTTCAAGCGTTCAACTTCTTCATAGGCTTCCTGAACCAGGTCCTCACACACATCGCGCGCCTTGACCAGAAGGTCCTTTATTTTGTCGTAGACATCACTTTTATCATAACCGAACATGGCCGTTTTAATGTCGAGAGTTTTGACGAAAGAAACCATATCCCGGTCGAAACGATATTTGACAATAGTATCCATGGTTCACTCCTGTAACGCGGTCAATGCGGATTTGGACTAATCATAACATGAGATGCCCGTTCCCATAGCGGCTCAAGCTCAAAGAGGGCGCCGAACTGAACCGGCTGGAAATCCTTTGCCCCTCTTTTTTGCCCAATGATAACCGGTCCACGCTGTGACAGCCGCGAGGCTGACAAGCGAGAGGGTCAAGCCCGTGAAAAAACCTTGCGGGACAAAGCGCGCACTGATTGTGTGGTAACCGGGCTCGATCGGGATCAGGATAAAGCTGCCGCGGATGGTTTGCGCGGATGTCACCTGGCCATCCACTTTGAAGGTCCAGCCGGGATTGCCCGTTGTGGGCAAAAAGAGATAACCGTCACGGGGGGCGGTGATTTCACCTGAAAAGGAATTGCTGGAAAATTGATCCAGGATCAGGGGGTTGGCGGCCAGCTTGTCGCGCGCCGTCTGCCAGGCCTCCTCGTCAAGGCGTGAGACGCAGGCCCGGAAAGTTCCGTTGACAGCGGTTTCATCCGGCATGCTGACCCGAAAATGCAATTGGCTTCCCGCCTTAAGGAAACCGACATCCCCGATACCCTTTTTGCTGCCACCCAGTTGGAAAAACTCATAATCCCCGATGAAACCGTTACTGTAGTTGATGCCGACCGACTCATCCTCCCAGAAGATATAGTAGATCCCGTCTTGCGGAACATCGTAGACAAGAAAAGCCCAGTCGGCGTCGCCGGCATCGCGGATCACACGAAAAGTCGACGGCTCGTCTTCCTTATCGACGTAGCATCCCTCTATCTCCCATGGCCGGAAAGAATCCTTGATCAGCACACCGGGAGCTCCACTCAGGGCTGACAGCAATCTGTTTTGGACATCCGGCGCATCTTCCGGCATCCACTCCTCATCCAGGTAGGCCGCTTCCGGTGTTGCGCAAAAACCAAAAGGCAGGACATCCGGGTTTCGAAGCAGGCGGGTCTCTTCCCCCCTGCTGATTTCAATACGGGACTGGTCATCGAAGATGCGGCTATCCTTGACGATCAGGTATTCGATGGCCAGCAGGCTGTCCATGACAATGGTCGATTCCTTGTACTGGAAACTGTTGACGCCATTGGTCGGGTAACCCAAATCGGAGAAGAAGTCGATTGATGCCTGCGGAAAAGGAGATGCGAACAGGGACATACCGTTGGTGGCGAAAAGAAAGGGATCGTTGACGCAGGTATCAGGCAGTATTTCCGCCCGCCAGGGCTGGCCGGTGTGCGCTTCTTTCATGGCCTTCGTTGTTTGAAGCACTTCCGACGCGTAGGCGTTGTCGACGTAGTAGGCGCGATCTCCAAGCGGCGCGACCTGTTGGTAAAGGGCTGCCGCGGTAAAGGCATGAAAGAGCAACTCGACTACCAGGAAAAGGAAGAGGAAGGAAAGGGCGCGGCGGTAGCGGATGCGACCCGATCTTTCGCCCGGCTCGGGGGGAATCAGGGTGCGGTGTTTAAGGCTAGGCATGGCAAGAATCTTCCTGCGGGGACTCAGCTGGTGCCGCCCCGTCAACTCGTAAGGGACGCCACGCCGGAGGAGTCGCCCTCCTTCCTCTCCGTAACGGATAGGTCGCATCCTGGCAAAAATCATCAGATAGACAAGGAGAAGGATGGAGGTTGCCAAAAGACGCCAGTGCGATAAAGTGTCGTTTTGCAAAAATTGCTGTTCCACAAGAAGAAGGACAAAGACTGACGCCGCCGTGACGACAATGGCTCTGCGCGAAAGCGTGAGATCGTCGCCCATGGCCTGGTATGCCATGGCCAGGGTCAACAGGATGAAGACGAAGGCATAGCGGTAATCGAGCGAATTCGGGTAGTGGCCGCCGTGCCACAGGAAACTCATGGTTTTTGATTGGAAGGAAAAGAGAAGAATACCCAGGAGGATTCCGTAAGCCACGCGGACGCGCAGGGCGCGCTTACGGTTGGCAAAAAAGGCAGAAATGAGCAGAAGGACAAACATGCCTGCGAAGATGTTGGGCAGGCCACTCATGATGTGCGGAGCGCGAAGAGGGGTCATGCGGCCCAGCATCTCAAAAAAAGGTTGGGTGAACGAGAAACCCCGGGGGAAAGCATCACCTGCCGCTGAGGTGATGGCAAGTGCCTTGGCCGTTGGCCAAAGAGTAACCGCCGCCAGAAGCGCCGACAGGATCGAATAGCCGGCAAACCGGGTGAAATCCAAGAGAGGGATCAGACGGTTTCGGGGTGCCTGTGCGAACTGGACATGCAGGACAAAGTAATAGAGGAAAAGAAAGACACAGGCGAAAAAGGCGGTGTAGTAATTGGTCAGGAGCATCAAGGTCAGGGCAAAAACGAAGCGCCTCGGTCTTTTATCGCGTACCAGCTCGACCAGACCCAGACAGACCAAGGGGAACAAGACCAGGGTGTCCAGCCACATGATGTTCCAGCTGTATGCATAAACCCAGGCGGAGAGGGCGTAGAAGCCGGCAAGAATGGAAGCGGTCGAATCGAGCCTGCGAAAGGAACGCGTCAGAAACTCACGAAAAAAGAGGCTTGACAGTCCGATCTTCAACAGGGTCAAAAGGGTGACGGCTTCCGTAATGTAGCGGTCGGGGAAAAGAACCGTCAAAAGGTTGAGGGGACTTGCGACGTAATAGGTGAAGATGCTGTAAAAATTGACGCCGAGTCCACCACTCCAGGAAAAAAACAGGCCATCACCGGAAAGAATCTTTCGCTTCAGTTCCAGAAGAAAGGGCGCGTACTGGTGGTAAAGGTCGTAGGCCAGCAGGTGTTTGTTGCCGAAAGGCCACAGGCCGTGCGCCACAAAGCCGAAATAGAAGGCGAGAATGGGGAGGGTAAAGGCGATCAGCCTCTGAAAAAACTCTTCCTGGCGCTGTTTGTTCTCGAGCAGGGTCGGCATGAGCTTCTGTACCTTTCGCGCTGATTCACGATTCCGGGCGTAAGAGCTGTTCAATCAGCCGTTCACGCTCATCGGCATTGTGGTAACGGATGACAATTTTCCCCTGCTCGACGCCCCCCTCCAAAGTAACGCGGGTCGCGAGCGCCCGCCGGAGCTTATCTTCAACCATGCGGATGTGAAGCCGTATCGGGTCATCGGCAACCGCTTCTTCCTTTTTGGGCGCCGGTGAGTTCTTGATGGCCTGAATTAGTTTTTCCGTATCGCGGACGCTCAGCTGCCGGGCTAAAATTTCAGCAGCTGCCTTGTTTTGTTGTGTGGCATCGGTCAAGGCCAAAATGGCCCGCGCGTGGCCGGGGGACAGCTGGCCATTTTGGACAAGCTCCCGAACGCTCTCGGGCAGGTTGAGCAGGCGGAGCGTATTGGCAATGGCAGGCCTGCTTTTTCCCAAGGCTGAAGCCAGTTCTTCCTGCGTCAGGCCGAATTCTTTGATCAACCGGTCGTAGGCCTGGGCCTCCTCCATGGGACTCAAGTCCTGGCGGACGACATTGTCAATAAGAGCCTGACGCTGTACGTCCTCTTTTGTCAGCTCGCGCACAACAACTGGAACGCTCTTCAAGCCGGCCATCCTGGCGGCGCGCCAACGGCGCTCACCGGCTACGATAGTGTAGTGCTCCGGTGTTTGTGAAGGGGTGACGATGAGCGGGGTGACCACCCCCTGGTCGCGGATGGAATCCGCCAACTCTTTCAATCCCGCCTGGTTAAAACTGCGGCGCGGCTGATCCCTGTTCGGTTCCAGCCGGTTGATCTCAATCTCGGCCGCCCGGCCTCCGCTTTGTTGCCCCGGGTCCGCTTCTGATTCAAATAAGGCGCCCAGGCCGCGGCCCAGGCCGCGCTTGGATCGCGGAGTCATCTCTCTTTTTTCTTCGGCCATGGTTCGTCTCCTGCTCTATCAGCCAGACCGGCTAGAAGTGGCCAATGGTGCCTTCCTGCCAGGCTTTCCCTGACAGTCGTCGGGAAAGTTCGCGTGCCAGAGTTTTATAGCTACTGGCGCCGCGCGACCGCCTGTCGTATTCGAAGATCGTATTACCAAAACTTGGCGCTTCACTCAGTCTCACATTCCGCGGTATGCCGGTTTCAAGAAAGTCCTGCCGAAAATACCAGGAAACTTCATCGCGAACCTGCTTGGACAGCTGCGTCCGGGCATCGAACATGGTGATAAAGACGCCTGCCAGGCGAAGCTGGGGGTTGTAGGATCTTTTAACCAGGCTTAGCGTTGTCATCAGCTGCATCAGACCCTCCAACGCGTAGTATTCCGCCTGCACTGGAATGAGAACTGCGTCGGAGGCCGTCAGTGCGTTGACTGTTAATAAGCCAAGCGAGGGGGGACAGTCGATGAGGATGTAGTCGTAGAGGTCTTTCAACTGCGAGATGATCCCCGCGAGTCTTCTTTCGCGGTTGCTCATGTTGACCAGTTCAACTTCCGCGCCGGCGAGATTGATATTGGAAGGCAGCAGATCAAAAAAAGTACGGGCGCTCACGATGGCACCCTTTATATCCGCCGTGTTTCCTACCAGCAGATCATAGGTCGACCACTGGAGCGATTTTTTATCGACACCAACACCGGACGTCGAATTGCCTTGCGGGTCGGCGTCCACGAGCAGCACTTTCTTGTTTTGGCCGGCCAGGGCGGCCGCGAGATTGACACAAGACGTCGTCTTTCCCACACCACCCTTCTGATTGGCAACAGCGATCACAATCCCCATAAAAAATCTGGTCCCTCAAGTTCTTATTGACCTTTTTCAAATCATTAACGCGTCAATTGTATCATGATTCGCCGGGCTCGCCCGAAAATAAGACTCATTTTTTACAGGAACAGGCGCTCGATATCCTCGCGCCGTGTCGCGTAGGATGTTACAAAGCGGCAGACCTGCCTGCCATCATCCGATGGCATGATGCGCTCAAAAATTGCCCGCTTTGCGAAATGAGATTCTTCTTGCGGATCGAGCAGGACAAAGAGCTGGTTGGTTTGGGGCGGCGCGAAAAAGTCGATCCCGCGTGTCCGAAAAAGGGTGGCGAGCTCGCCGGCACGCTCGTTCTCATAGCGGCCGATCTCCACATAGAGATTATTGCGAAAAAGTGCCGCAAATTGGATACCCAGAAGCCGCCCCTTGGCCAGGAGACCTCCCCGTTGCTTCATCAATAAGCGAAAGTCCTGTTTTAAGGAATCTCGTATTATGACGAGGCCTTCCCCGAAGAGGGCACCACATTTGGTTCCGCCGATGGTAAACACGTCACAGAGGCGTGCCATTTCCACAAGGTCCAGCCCGGTCGCGGGAACCGCCAGAGCGGCTGCCAGCCTCGCCCCGTCGACGTAAAGAAGCAAGTCCCGGCGGTCGGCGACCTCACGGATCGCTTCCAAGTCCTCTTTTTGATACAAAGTCCCCATTTCTGTCGGCTGTGACAGATAGATCATGCCGGGCTGAACCCTATGCTCGGCGGTCGGGTCCTCTTCGCATGCCTGGCAGTAGCGGTCAATCTCCTCCGCGTCGAGAAGTCCGTCCCGGGAGGCAATGACCAGGACTTTATGGCCGGTCGCCTCGATGGCTCCGGCTTCATGGACATTGATGTGGCCGGTGCCCGCCGAGACGATTCCCAGCCACGGTTTCAGCGCTCCCGCTGCGACAATCAGATTAGCCTGAGTACCTCCGGTCAGAAAATGGACGCCGGCCCCGGGCGCTTGGCAGGCTTCCTTGATCAGTCGGGCCGCCTCCTCACAATAGGCATCCAGGCCATAACCGCTTGTTCTTATTTCGTTGGTCTCGACCAGGTCACGGAGCACAGCTGGATGGCAGCCGGCGTTGTAGTCATTTTCAAAAGAGATCCGATCGCGTCCCATGGCATTATAAGCCTCCTCTGTCAGTATAAATTCAAGCGATTCCTCTGATGAAGGCACATGGCGTTTCCGTTCAAATGTGCGCGAAAAGACAAAACCCGCCTTCTCCATGACACGGCGGCTCTGCCGGTTGGACATCAAACAGCAGCAGATGAGAAGCGTCGCGGGAGTGTAGCGGAACAGATGGCCCGTCAGGGCAACCAAAGCTTCGGCCATGAGGCCGCGTCCCCAATAATCCTTGTTCAAGGTGTAGCCGATTTCCTTGGCGTAACGGTTCTGATAGGGTTCGGGAAGGGTGTGGAGGACCGGGTGGATCCCAAGCGAGCCGATGACCTTGCCGTCTTTCTTGTGAGCGACGGCGAAGACTTCGCCGGCAGTCATGAACTGCCTGAGAATGTTCTTTGTTTCTTCCATGGATCGGTGATGGGGCCAGCCGGCCATCTCCCCAACACCGGGAACGCGTGCGTAGGCATGAAAATCCTTAAGGTCGGAAAGAAGCCAGGACCTCAGCAGAAGACGGTCTGTTTCGAGGGTGATTCCTTCAACTGAAAATCCAAAATCCATGGCTTGCCTTTACCGCCCGGAATGTTTCACGTGAAACAATGGCATGGTCAGGTATCGAGGTTGGCCAGTTTGGCGTTGGCTCGGATAAAATCGCGGCGTGGTTCCACCTTGTCTCCCATCAGCAGGGTGAATGTCTCGTCGGCAATCTGCGCGTCAACAACCTGGACCTGGAGGAGTTTGCGCTGTTCCGGGTTCATGGTGGTCTCCCAGAGCTGGTCGGCGTTCATCTCGCCAAGTCCTTTAAAGCGCTGAAGCTTGGGACTGTCCCAGCCCTCTTCTTCCTTGATTGTCTCAATTTCGTCTTCATCGTAGGCATAGCGGCTTTTCTTGTCCGAAAAGACGCGGTACAGCGGCGGACAGGCGATGTAGACGTGGCCCGCATC
This sequence comes from Clostridiaceae bacterium, assembly GCA_012511185.1. Taxonomy (GTDB): domain Bacteria; phylum Bacillota; class Clostridia; order Saccharofermentanales; family DTU023; genus UBA4923. The sequence goes on along the minus strand of JAAZGN010000169.1, from coordinate 1,478 downwards.
AACCAGGGGCCGCATGTAGCGGAAGAAAAAAGTCAAAAGGAGCGTCCGGATGTGCGATCCGTCCACATCGGCATCAGCCATGAGGATGATCTTATGGTAGCGCAGCCGCTCCAAATCGAAATCGTTGCCGATCCCGGCGCCCAAGGCCATGACGATGGGCATCAGCTTATCGTTATCGAGCACTTTGTCGACACGTGATTTTTCCACGTTGAGCATCTTGCCCCACAAGGGCAGGATGGCCTGGTATTTTCTCTCCCGGCCGTTCTTGGCCGTGCCGCCGGCTGAATCTCCTTCGACGATGAAGAGCTCACAGAAAGTCGGATCCTTTTCCTGGCAGTCGGCAAGCTTCCCCGGAAGCGCGTTGCTGTCAAGGGCACTCTTGCGCCGTGTCATGTCCCGGGCCTTGCGTGCGGCCTCGCGCGCCTGGGAGGCGGCCACACTTTTTCCTGCAACCATCCGTGCTGTCTGCGGGTTTTCCTCCAGGTATACCATCAGCTTGTCATTGACCGTCGATTCCACCACCGTCCGCACTTCAGGATTGCCCAGGCGGGTCTTGGTCTGGCCCTCAAACTGGGGATTCTTCAATTTGACGCTGATGATGGCACACATACCCTCCCGGATATCCTCGCCCTGAAGGTTTTTATCTTTTTCCTTCAAAATGTTGTATTTGCGGGCGTAGTCGTTGATCGTCTTGGTCAGCGCCGAGCGGAAGCCTGTCAGATGGCTGCCGCCCTCGATGGTTGCGATGTTGTTGGCGTAGGTATAGACATTCTCGCTGTAAGAATCGTTGTATTGGATTGCGACTTCGACGAAACAGCCGTCCTGCTCCGCGGAAAAATAAATAGGAGGGTCGAAGAGCACGGTTTTGTTGCGGTTCAGGTATTCGACAAAAGAGACAATCCCGCCGCCATAGTGAAGACGCTTGAGCTCAGGTGGCGTCACGCGTGCGTCGATCAGGGTGATGGCCACGTCACGGTTCAAGAAGGCCATCTCCCGGTAGCGGGTTGTCATCAGGTCGAAGTCGGCGTCGAGCTCGCTGAAAATCTCCGGGTCAGGCTTGAAGGTGGTCACAGTTCCCGTTTTGTCGGTCGGTCCTGTCACTGTCAGCGGTGTCACCGTTTCCCCCCGTTCAAAGCGGATAAAATGTGCTTCGCCGTCCCGGTTGACCGTCACCTCCATCCACTCCGAAAGGGCGTTGACAACGGAGGCGCCGACTCCGTGAAGACCACCTGATACACCATAGGCATCACCGCCGAACTTGCCGCCCGCGTGGAGCATGGTGTGGACAACTTCCACCGTGGGAATGCCGGCCGTCGGATGGATACCTACCGGAATACCAATGCCGTTGTCCTCGACGCGGATCGACTGATCAGGGAGAACCGTGACCTCAATGGAGTCACACCGGCCAGCCAGGGCCTCGTCGACCGAGTTGGCGACAATCTCATAAATGAGGTGGTGCAGGCCGCGCGCTGTTGTAT
>JAAZGN010000168.1 GCA_012511185.1 Clostridiaceae bacterium | reverse complement strand
GGATCAGGCCTGCGAGGCCGCCCTGCGTGAACTGGTTGAGCAGGGCTGTAACCTGATCTTTGCGACGAGCTACGGATTTGAGGAATATGTCCTGACAGTCGCCGAAGGCCATCCCGAAGTTGAATTCTTCCATGCCTCCGGTTTCCGTTGCGCCCTGAGCGACATGCCCAACGTCCATAACTACTTTGGCAAGATCTATCAGGCGCGTTACCTGTCCGGCATTGCTGCCGGGCTGAAGACGGAAAAGAACCTGCTCGGCTATGTCAATGCCCATCCTTTCGCCGAATGCATTCAGGGCTTCACGGGCATCTACCTGGGCGCCACGAGCGTCAACCCGGATGTCAAGATGATCGTCATGAACACCGGCGCCTGGAACGATCCCCAGAAAGAAGCTCAGGTCGCCAAGGCCCTGATCGAAAAGGGCTGTGACGTCATCGGCCAGCACTGTGACTCGACCGCACCTGCCACGGCCGCTGAGGCGGAGGGCGTCTTCCACGTCGGCTATAACTCCGACATGATCGACGCAGCCCCCAAGGCAACACTTACGTCCGCCATCTGGGACTGGTCGCGTTACCTGGTTCTTGCTGTCTCCAACTATGTTGACGGCAAGCCCATCCCCAAGGATTGGGGTGAAGGTCTGGCTGAGGGCGCAGTTGACATCTCCAGGCTGAACGAGGCTCTGGTCGCCCCGGGCACCGCTGAAGAGATCGAGAAGGCGCGCGCCAGGATTCTCTCGGGCGACTGGGACGTCTTCACCGGCCCCCTGGTCAACAATGAAGGCGAAGTGGTCGTCAAAGAAGGAGAAACCTATATTGAACCAGCTTCATCACCCGCCTGGGAGTACATCCTTGAAGGCATCACCATGATCGGCGACTGAGATTGCAGTCTGCTCACCGGGAAAATGCGGGCGCGCGCCCTGAAGACGCGCTCCCTGCATATGCTTGTTTCGCCGCAATGTGGTCTCTCTCGCATACAGCATTGCAGCGGCCTTAACTGACCGGCACAGGACATTTCTCCAAGTCCTGCGCGCCGGCTGGAGGGAGATATGCAAGAGTTGCAACACCTTGATATCGACAATGTCGTCGAAATGAATCACATTTGCAAGAATATCGGCACAGTTGAAGCCCTGAAAGATGTTCACCTGGAACTTCGAAAGGGAGAGATTTTGTCCCTGCTGGGAGAAAACGGCAGCGGCAAAACCACCTTAATGAATGTTCTTTCCGGCATTTACTTTCCCGATCTGGGGGAAATCCGCATCAACGGAACGCCTGTAGCCATTTGTGAACCCAAAGACGCCTTTGCCCTCAATATCGGCATGGTGCACCAGCATTACAAACTGGTCGAAGTTTTTACTGCGGCAGAAAACATCGTATTGGGCCTGCCGGGCGGTACGATCATCAACCGCCGTGCCTTGGCCAGGCATGTTAAGGAAATTGCCGACCGGTACGGCTTTTATCTTGAACCCAACAAAAAAATTTACGACATGTCCATCTCTGAGAAACAAACGGTGGAAATTGTCAAGGCACTTTACCGGGGAGCTGATATTCTCATCCTTGACGAACCGACGGCCGTCCTGACACCGCAGGAAACCGAGAAACTCTTTGAAATTCTGCGGACCATGAAAGAAGACAATAAGTCGATCATTCTCATTACCCATAAATTAAATGAAGTGCTGGCTGTTTCCGACCGCGTCACCGTCCTCCGCAAGGGCGAATACATCGATACCGTCGAAACCAAAGAAGCCTCGGTCCAATCCTTGACCGACATGATGGTCGGCCGGTCTGTCTCCCTTGAAATTGACCGGCCCGTAATCGGCGACAAAAAGCCCGTCCTTCGTGTCACTTCCCTTACCTGCTTGACGCCGGACAAAACCAGAGCCCTCGAGGATGTCTCTTTTGAAGCTTATGGGGGTGAGATCCTGGGTATCGCGGGTATTACCGGAAGCGGCCAGAAGGAACTTTGTGAGGCCATTACCGGACTCTACCCCGTTGCGGGGGGAGCCATCCTGTACCAGAGTTTTGTCAATGGTTTTGAAGTCGAGGAAAACATCGTCGGCAGATCCCCTAGTGAAATTGCCAGAAAAGGAATTGCCATGGCCTTCGTCCCCGAAGACAGGATGGGCATGGGGCTGGTGCCGTCACTGGACATGGTCGACAACATCATGCTGAAGAGCTATAGGCGGAAAAAAAGTTTTCTGGTCGACCGCAAGACGCCTCAGAAGGTGGCTGAACGGCTGGTCGAAGAGCTGGAAATCGTCACTCCCGATGTTTTCACCCCTATTCGCAAGCTGTCGGGAGGCAACGTGCAGAAGATTCTGGTCGGCCGGGAAATTGACTCCAGCCCGCGTCTCCTGATCGCAGCTTATCCAGTCCGGGGACTTGATATCAACTCCTCCTACACCATTTATCGATTACTTAATGAACAAAAGGAAAAGGGGGTTGCAGTCATCTTCATCGGCGAAGACCTGGATGTTCTGATGGAGATTTCGGACCGCCTGCTGGTCTTGAGCGGAGGTCAGGTTACAGGCCTGGTTGATCCCCGAAGAACCTCAAAGCAGGCAATCGGCCTTATGATGCTCGGCCACAGAGTTGATGAAGAGGAAGGAGCTGCCGCCGTATGACAGATCCCATAAACCAGAATGAATTGGCGGCAGATGAGCAAGCTGCCACCTGCCCGCCCGAGCATGAACCGCTGGTATGCATCATCAAGGAACCCTTTGTCCGGATTGCCAAACGCGGTATCGTCCCTGCCCGGCAGAAGGTCCTGGTCTATGTGATCGGCTTCATTCTGGCACTTCTCGTCGGAGCTCTCCTGATCATTCTGATTGGCAAGAATCCTGTCACCGCTTACATCAGCATGGCAACCGGCTCCTTTGGTTCAAAAACTTCGGCAGCGGAGACTTTCCGGTTGGCTGTACCCCTACTGATCGCGGGCGTCGCCATCGCCTTCGCCTTCAAAATGAGGTTCTGGAACATCGGCGGGGAGGGTCAGATCCTGGCAGGTGCCATTTTCATGTCATATTTGGTGGTGTCCATGATTACCAGCGGGGTCCAGCTCCCCGCTATCCCCCTTCATTTGATCTTGATTCTGGCTGCTGGTATTGGCGGAGCCCTCTTTGGTTTCCTGCCCGCCTTTTTCAAGACCAGGTGGGGTACCAATGAGACCCTGTTCACCCTCATGTTGAATTACATCGCCATCGAAT
>JAAZGN010000257.1 GCA_012511185.1 Clostridiaceae bacterium | reverse complement strand
GAAGTGGTCCCCGCACATGCGGGGGTGATCCCACTATTCAAGTGGGTTTAGCGTATGAATTAAAGTGGTCCCCGCACATGCGGGGGTGATCCCAGTCTATAGAAAAACTTATATCTGATAATATCGTGGTCCCCGCACATGCGGGGGTGATCCCCTCACATAAGTTGTAACTCGCCTGTTTGGCACGTGGTCCCCGCACATGCGGGGGTGATCCCTCAAATGTATATAATTATAGGATTATTGATAAGTGGTCCCCGCACATGCGGGGGTGATCCCGATTATATCTGCACTTATGCCCGTTGTGTATGGTGGTCCCCGCACATGCGGGGGTGATCCCTTCGATTCTTAAAATCCTATCAGCTAATGCTAGTGGTCCCCGCACATGCGGGGGTGATCCCAAGCCTACAAATAGATTTTGATGTTGAGGCTAGTGGTCCCCGCACATGCGGGGGTGATCCCGCCTGCTACTCCTGATATGCATTTAGAAGTACGTGGTCCCCGCACATGCGGGGGTGATCCCATGGGAAGGTACTGAAATAAGTGTAAATGTTAGTGGTCCCCGCACATGCGGGGGTGATCTAGGGTATGGATTGAGGGCATAGGTATCCGCATAGTGGTCCCCGCACATGCGGGGGTGATCCCTGGCTTTTGATAGGTTGCCACATTTGGCAGGTGTGGTCCCCGCACATGCGGGGGTGATCCCACCTACAATAAATCTAATAGTAGAAAGGCAAAGTGGTCCCCGCACATGCGGGGGTGATCCCATGCTTTTTCAACTCATCACATATTGTTGGTCGTGGTCCCCGCACATGCGGGGGTGATCCCTATCAGATACAGGTTGTATCTTTGCGCCAGCTGTGGTCCCCGCACATGCGGGGGTGATCCCTAAAACACGGGAGCGTGGCCTTTTATCCTCTAGTGGTCCCCGCACATGCGGGGGTGATCCCCCTTGATCTACACCAATGGTGATATTAAAGTGGTGGTCCCCGCACATGCGGGGGTGATCCCATACTCTTTGAACAATTTTGACATTCTGTTGGGTGGTCCCCGCACATGCGGGGGTGATCCCACTCATCAAATACACCTCCTTGTCCATATTATGTGGTCCCCGCACATGCGGGGGTGATCCCTGGAAGCATATGCAGATGTAGAGTATTTTGAAGTGGTCCCCGCACATGCGGGGGTGATCCCGTGATATTAAGCTTTGCTGTGGGGTGCTTTCTGGTGGTCCCCGCACATGCGGGGGTGATCCCGTGGACAGGAAATAATTGGTTAGTAGGATGTGGTGGTCCCCGCACATGCGGGGGTGATCCCAAGACTTAAATTTCTCTCCCAAGAATCGAATAGTGGTCCCCGCACATGCGGGGGTGATCCCAGTAATTGATAACGGTAACCAGCGCTACGGTCGTGGTCCCCGCACATGCGGGGGTGATCCCAACACCGTTGTTGAGTTGCAGGAGAGCAATTTGTGGTCCCCGCACATGCGGGGGTGATCCCAGGTGAATATAAAGTAAATATTCCTACCAGTTGTGGTCCCCGCACATGCGGGGGTGATCCCGAAGCGGCCTTCTGGGCTGCGCTAGAGAAAATGTGGTCCCCGCACATGCGGGGGTGATCCCCGTCATTTGAGGTCACCGGCCAGCTCGCATTTGTGGTCCCCGCACATGCGGGGGGGAGCCCTACTAG
>JAAZGN010000231.1 GCA_012511185.1 Clostridiaceae bacterium | reverse complement strand
TTAAGCCAGTTCAGCCTCCTTGCCATCCGGGATAACCAGGGACACCCGCTGGCCACGGGCGGACTGGCTGCCTTCAAAGACAAGGGGCTTGAGTGTGCCGTCCGCCGGGGCGTGGCAAAGGTTTTCTTCCCGGGCAATCAAGGCAGTCGCCTCCAGGGTCTGGTCCAGCCGGCCTTCCTGGGTAAACGCAAAACGCGGGCTGGGGGCTGCTTCCCGCATGATAAACACAATGGCAAAGACGGTCACCACCATGATCAACGAGACGATCACGGTCATGGAAAAGGCACGGCTTCTGGCTTTGCGCCGTTCAATCTGGCGCAGGCGTTCCTGTGCCGTCGGCTGGGCGGCAAGCGGTGGCCGGCGCCGCTGGCTGGGCCGCTTGGCCGGTTGTGCGCCCCGGCGTGGCGCCTGGCGCCTCATGAGCCCAGGCTGCCCATTTTTTCTGCGGCCAGCAGGCAGGCCAGGCGGATGTTGTCAAAACTCAAGCCCCCCTGCATGTAGGCCGGATAGGGCGGCCGCATGGGGCCATCGGCCGACAGCTCAATGGACGCCCCTTGGACAAAGGCCCCGGCCGCCATGATCACCGGGTCATCATAACCGGGCATGGGTCCGGCCACCGGAGACACATAGGCGTCAATGGGCGAGGCCTTCTGGATCATCTGGCAAAAGGCGGTCAGGCGTTCGGGGGTCTGGCAATCAATGGTCTGGACGATGTCGCCGCGTTCATCAAAGGGACCCGGTGTCGTCTCAAAACCGGCCAGGCGGAAAAAGGCTGAGGCAAAGACAGCCCCCTTGAGGGCTTCAGAGACAATCAGGGGGGCCAGGTACAGGCCCTGGGTCAGCAGGCGGGATAAACCCAGCGTTGGCCCGATGGCACCGGCCAGGCCAGGCGCGTAGAGGCGGTCGGCCACCCGTTCAACCAGGTCGCTTCGGCCGGCCGCATAGCCGCCTGTGGGGCTCAGGCCGCCGCCCGGGTTTTTGATCAATGAGCCGGCACACAAATCAGCGCCGGCCATGCAGGGTTCGCTCGTCTCCACGAACTCGCCGTAGCAGTTGTCCACAAAAACAACCAGGTCCGGCCGGATGGCGTGGGCCGCCTGGCTGACCGCCCGGATGTCATCGGCCGTCAGCGAGCGCCGCCCCGTATAGCCACGTGATTTTTGTAAAAAGATCAGCCGCGTCCGGTCGTTGATGGCCTGGCGCATGCCGTCCAGGTCCGGGGAGCCATCCGGCAGCAAGGCCAGTTCCCGGTAGCCCACCCCCAGTTTTTTCAGGGCCGTTGGCCGCGCCGCTTGCCCTGGCTTACAGCCGATGGCCGTCTGGATGGTGTCATAGGGCGGCCCTGTGACCGACAGCAGCTCATCACCTGGCCCCAACAGGGCGAACAGGCACAAGGAAATGGCCCGGGTGCCCGAGCTGATCTGGATGCGCACCAGGGCCGACTGGGCCCCCAGGGCATGGGCAAAAGCGGCCTCCAGCTGATCACGGCCTTCATCGCCGTAACCGTAGCCGCTTGTGCCGCCAAAATAGGCTTCGGTGACGTTGTTTTGCTGGAAGCCGTCGATCACCCGAAGCTGGTTGACGGCACGCCGCTGGTCAATGGCTTGGAAAACAGAGGCAAGGCCCGCCATCGCCTCTTCCGACAGGTCCATGGTGGCCTCAGATAATCCAAAGGTCCGATAGGCTGACCGGATCAAGTGCCGTAGACCTCCTTGCTGTCCAGCACCCGGATGCCAGCCTGTGCCAGCCGCTCCAGGGCCAGGTCGGGGTCTTCCACCCGGATGATGACGATGGCGTCATCCGAAGCCCGGCCGACAAAGGCATAGAGGTAATCAACAGAAAGTGAACCGGTGCTGAGGGTCTCAAGGGCCTCATCCAGGGTGCCCGGCCGGTCAGCGATGGCAATGGCGACCACCCGGGTTGAACTGACGGTGAAGCCCGCGCGGGTCAAGACCGCCTGGGCCTGGTCCGGCTGGTCCACGATCATGCGCAAGATGCCGTATTCGGTTGTGTCTGCGATATAGAGGGCGCGGATATCGATCTGATGCTGTTTCAGGGTTCGGGTCACCTCTGCCAGGCGGCCCGACTTGTTCTCCAAAAACACCGAAATCTGTTTGACTAACATGCTGAGCACCTCCACATGCGTTGCAGTCCTGCAAGGTGACCGCGTCAGGTTGTTGCCGCTGTGTCTATTATAGCAGATCCCGATTCGAACGCCCGCTGGTTTATCTGGCGGACATGTGGGGGCAGGACCACTTCAAGGGCCGACAGGAAGTGGGCCTGGGGCAGGTCCATGAACCGAGACAGGGCGCCCAGCATGACCACGTTGGTGGCCTTGACTGAACCGGCCTCCTGGGCCAGGCGGCTGGCTTCGATCAGGTGCACCCGGTCAGGCCCCAGCCGGCGGCGTAAGGCCTCGGCGCCGTCTGCCGGATAAACCGCCTGCTTGAGCTGGACGGTCACCGGCAGCAGCTGTTCCCGATTGATGAGAACAATGCCTGCCGGTGCCAGCAGGGGGGCCCAGCGCAGGGCCTCCAGTTCTTCAAAGGCCAGCAGGTACTGCAAGGTCCCCGCTTCAATGACCGGAGAAAAAACAGTCGGTCCCAGCTTGACGGCCGTGGTCACACTGCCACCACGCTGGGCCATGCCGTGAACTTCAGAGATGCGGGCATCCAGGCCCAGGCGGGCTTGACCCGCGCGTGCTTCACCGTCAGTTCAACCCGGGTGGTCGCCATTGCCATCGCTGACCGGCCGGGCACCCTGGATGAGGCCCTTGAGACCCTCAGCACCGGTTCACTTTCTGTTGATTACCTCTATGC
>JAAZGN010000167.1 GCA_012511185.1 Clostridiaceae bacterium | reverse complement strand
GGCGTCATTCTAGCATTTTTCTTCGTTTTACAGGGTTTTTCAAAGCACATCAAAACCCCTGCTACGATTCTATTTCAAGATTTCTTGGATTCCTTCTCTACTGTCCAGCTTAGCGTGTCATTTATCGGCGTTTCCCAGTAGACCCCTGACGATCAGGCGGTGCGTCGATACGCGCGGCGGCGTGCAGGTGACCAGGGTGATCTGTGGCTCAGGCGCCGGGTTCAGCACCCAGGTGTCCCCCGGTTCCACGACAAAGATCTCCGTAACCGTGTAGATATAGGTTTCACCATAATATTCAACGATCAATTCGTCGCCCAGAGCAACCTTGTCGAGGTGGCCGAAAAAGTCGCCCGTGATGAAGTTGCGGTGACCCGCGACAGCCAGGTTGCCCTTTTGGCCTGGCAAACCTGTACCCGGAAAGTGCCCGAGGGCGAAGCGCAGGTCATTGGGAGTGACCCCTTCCACCATGACAGCCTCGATCTTAATCTTGGGAATTTTCAGGATGGCAAGTGGCCGCAAACGGCTGATATCGAAATCCTCAGCCGCCTCTTCCCGGTCGTCCGGCAGTACTGGCGGAACGGTTTTCTCGGTTTCGGCGCCCGGGCCGCTTTCACCCTCCGGTCCCTTGAGTGGCAATTGGCCTGAAGCGACTTGGCCGGCGTAAATGGTTCGAAGTTGACCTTGAACCGACTTTTCCTGCCATTTCGATCTGAAACCGAAAAAAAACAGCGCCGCTCCGGCAAGGATAAGCAACACGGCTAACCCTGCTATGAAATACTTTTTTTGTTTCCGCTCTTTGATGGCTCCCTCCCATTCATCCGCTCAGGGCACAAGGGCTCTTGTGATTATAAGGCTTTGGGGTGTGAGCATCTTGTATCCGGCGTCACTACCATTTATTCCAAAAAGGAGGAAAAATTTTCCTGCCAGCAAGATTTGCCGGCAGGAAATTGATGGAGCGGGTGAGGGGAATCGAACCCCCGTATTTAGCTTGGGAAGCTAATGTTCTGCCATTGAACTACACCCGCGGCTTCTTTTGACTTTTCGCATTATACCAGAGCGAAAGCTGTTTTCAACAGTCACCCTGCTTATTCAGCATGATGTTGAGGAGCAGATCGTCCATACTGGTCATGCCTTCCTTGGAAATCCGTTCCATGTTGCGGATGGTCTCTTCGACATCGCTTTCGATGACCCCGTCGGTTGCTGCAATCTCCTTGCCCCGCATGGCAACCAGGGCTGCCTGCACGGCGGCGTAGATGGAAACAGATACTTTCAGTGCGCATCCGAGTTTAGCCCCGTCGCAGATCATGCCTGTAAGGGTGCCGAACATGTTCTGTACGGCCGCTATGACCTGGTTGAGTTCTCCGCCAAGCAACATAACCACACCGGCGCTGGAACCGACCGCAGCCCCGGTCGCACCACAAAGGGGCGACAGCCTCCCGTAGCTCTTTTTGACATGGATGGCCACAAGATGGCTGAGCGTTTGCGCGCGCAACAGCTCCTCTTCCGGGCTCTCGAGGTAGTCCGCGGCCGCCGAGATGCAGACTGTGGCCGTTATGCCCTGGTTTCCGCTTCCAGAGTTGCTCATGACAGGAAATGCCGCGCCCGCCATGCGCGCATCGGCCGCTGCGGCCGTCCAGGCAGCACAGTAATCCGAAAGTGAGTAGCTGGATCGGTCGAAGTTGGGATCCGTTATGTAGTATGCCTCGGCTATTGAACGCCCCACTTCCAAGCCGTAGCTCCCGGTCAGCCCCTCCTGGGCGATGCGCTCATTCAGGACCATGGCCTGGCGAATAATGTCCAGGCGGCTGAGATCAACCCGGGTCGCGAAATCCCAGATTTCACGCAAATCGTCAGCTGTGATGGCAGCGGTCATTTCCTGCAGATGGGAAGCATCATTGACAAAGGTCGGTTGGCCGTCCCGCTCAAGTTCCATGACCAGATCGTGCTTCCATGCGATGACGGCCCTGCCGGTGTGATCTTGCGTCTTGACGATGACGTCGATGTAAAGGGTAGGAGAGCCCGGGGGAGCGGGATCCGATTTGATTTTCCCGCCCGCGTACAGGCGCCTTGCCTCAGTCAAATCTTTCTCTCCTATATCCTGGAGAACTTCAAGACCCAAGTCGGGATTGCCGCCAACAGCACCGAGCGCGGCCGCCATGGCCGCGCCCATTTCCCTGGTTCCGGGGATAAAGACACCGAGCGCGTTCTTATAAATACTGACACTCGCCTTGAGCTCTATTGACTCAACCAATCCAAGCCCTGCCTCTTTCTTCGCCAGTGACGCCGCGTAAGCAACCGCCACCGGCTCCGTACAGCCCAGCGCGACGACCAGCTCTTCCTCCAAATGCTTCAAATAATATTCCTGCTTCATGACAACGCTCAATGG
>JAAZGN010000166.1 GCA_012511185.1 Clostridiaceae bacterium | reverse complement strand
TGTACTGGCCGTCGAAGCTATTGAACTTGGACAGGAATTCGAAGGCAAAGGTGTTGCCGATGAAGCCTCTCTCCTTGAGCATGACAGCAATGTCTTTGGTGTTTGCCTGCTGCTCGATATAGATCTCAACCGCGTCCGGTGTGTCCTTGTTGAAGGGGGCAAAGCCGCGCGCGTCAAACTGGTCTTTCAGGTAACCCAGCCGCTTGTCCTGTTCCCTGACATAGCGGTAGCCGATACCAAAGCCGATAAAGACAGCCCCGATCAGCAAGATGACGATGACCAGAATGATCAGTGGTTTTACGATTCTTCGCGGCATGGCATCCTTTCCCCGGTCCCTTCCCGGACTGATCTATTTTAGCACGATACAGAAAAGTTCAAAAGAAGGGCCAGGGCGGTGACAGCCAGCGGATGACAAAGGCCGAAACTGTCAGAAAGGGGATAAAGGGGAGATCGACGGCCTTTTTTTGTCCCAGCGCCCGTGCCAGGGAGAAGGGGAGAGCTAAAAGGAAGGCCAGGCAGACCATGTGTACGGAGGCGCCCGCAGGCAGCATGAATCCGGCCGCCAGCGCGAAGAGGATATCTCCTGCCCCCAGCAAGTCACGACCTGCCGCAAGGCGCGCAGGGAGGGCCACCGACAGAAGCAGGAGGGCGCCTCCTGTTGTACGGAGAAGTTCCGTGACCTGAACCGCCCAAAGCGGCAGGCTTGTACCGGGAACACTTGTGTGAGGATTCAAGGCCCGGGGAAGAGCGGTCAGCAAGGTGAAACAGGCAAGTTCCCGGTCCAGGACCTGCCGTGTGCTTATGTCGCGCCAGGACATGAGCAGGGAGGCGAACAGGGCCCCCAGGGTGCAGGCTGAAGAAAAGGAGGTTCGGGTCATGTCCCGGCAGGATAGCCGGTAAAATCCGGGCTTCTGCCGGGCAATTACGCCGCTGTCTGCTGTCAAGCGCTTTGTCACGTGGTACACTCGGATTGTTGCGAGACTGACACCAAAGAGCGGAGGAAGACCTATGCGCATGTTAGAAGAACGCAGGGAACTGATTGAATACGGCAAAAAACTGCTCACCGCACGCCTGACCAGGGGAACAGGTGGAAACTTGAGTATTTGGGATCCTGAAACCAACCTCATGGCCATTTCTCCCAGCGGCATCCCCTATGAGGAGATTCTAGTGAATCAGGTGGTCCTCATGGATGTCGAAACGGGCAAGATCGTGGAGGGGGATGCGGTTCCGTCCAGTGAATGCGACATGCACCGGATTTTTTACAAGTACCGCGATGACCTCCGGGCCCTGATCCATACCCACACGACTTACGCGGCCACGGTGGCCTGTCTGAGACAGGATCTGCCGCCGCTTCACTATCTGCTCGCTTATGCCGGCGTCAATGTCCGCTGCGCGGAATATGCCACTTACGGAACGGTTCGCCTGGCCAAAAACGCTTTTGAGGCCATGAAGGACCGCAATGCCTGCCTTCTGGCCAATCACGGCCTGCTGGCGGGGGGCGCCGACCTCGCCCAGGCTTTCAATGTGACCGAGGAGGTCGAGTTTTGCTGTGAGCTCTACTGCCGGACCAAGGCCATGGGGGAACCCGTTATCCTGGATGAAGCGGAGTTGACCATGATGATCGGCCGCTTCAGGAATTATGGGCAGCATATGGAGGAGCATGAGGCGATTTAGGCCGGAGAGACCGGCCCGGCGATCTTTGCTATAATGACCCTCGATCTTTTTACGAGGTAAATAAATGGATAAAACACAATTGGCTGAGAAGGTGCGGTCGCACCTTTATGCCGAATATGGCAAAAGCATCAGCCAGGCAACGGAGCACGAATACTGGACCGCTCTTTCCCGCTCGGTCATGGAAACCATGGGTCCCGACTGGGAGCGGTCGCGCGACCTCTACGGGCAGGGGCGTCAGGTCCATTATTTTTCGGCTGAGTTTTTGGTTGGCAGGAGCCTCCTCAATAACCTGATCAACCGCGATCTTCTTGACAC
>JAAZGN010000165.1 GCA_012511185.1 Clostridiaceae bacterium | reverse complement strand
GTATACGATTACACCGCTCTTGGAAGGGCAGATGAACATGGGCTATTACGAATTGCTGGCAAGTATACGCAACAATGAAGATGAAGAAGTGGGTTTGTGCTTCGTGGAGCTTTTGCCCGGCGCATACAACAAAAAATTCAAGAAATCGCTTATTGCAAAGACGAAGGACGGTCCGTCTGACCCGCGGAGGTAATGAATATGGAACACTACGATGTCATTGTTGTTGGCGCGGGCCCCGGCGGCACAACCGCGGCGAGCCTCCTTGCCAATGCAGGCAGGAAGGTCCTGCTGATTGATAAAAACCAGAAACCGGGCGGCCGGATGATGACAATCAACCGGGACGGCTTTTCCTATGAGCTGTTTCCGATCAATTGCGTGCCGCAATACAATTCGCTTTTTGAAAAGCTCAGCCAAACGCTTGGCAAGCAGGATCAGGTCAAGCTTATCTTGGGTGACGACTTCGGAATTGGCAAGCTGTTTTATGAGAACCGGGATGGTAAAATCACCAGCTGGCAAATGGGCTTTAAATTTCCGGGCGTATTGAAGATGTTTGGATTTATTGGCGTCAAGCCGTGGCATTTCCGTTCTATTTTGCAAATAGCTCGCCTTGCTGGTAAGCTTCGCTCCATGAGTGATGAAAAAATTGCGGAACTTTACACCGTTTCCGCCATGGAATACCTTGATAGCCTTGGCCCCATACCGGCAGGCTTTCGTACCTTTATGCTGGCGACTTTTGGGGAAGGTGCTTTTGAAATGACATCCGACCGCGTTGCGGCGGGAGAGATGGTTAAGATGTTTCATACGGCGGTCAAAGGCAGCGGCGGCCGCTATTATGAGGGCGGCATCGGCCATTTTTTTGAAGTGATGGCGCAGACGGTTGTTGATAAGGGCGGCAGAATACGAATGAATACCCGCGTGGAGTCGATCGATACGCAGGACGGGAGTGTCTGCGGCGTTACGACGCAAAGGGGTGAACAATACACGGCGCCCCTTGTGATAAGCAATGCGGGAATCCGGCAGACCATACTTAAACTCGTGGGTGAAGATCAATTTGAAACGGATTATGTGCAAAGAATCAGGGGTTTGGAAAGCAACCTTGCTTGCGTAGGCTATCGATATTTCACAAGCCGTCCCGTGTTGACTTCCCCTATGATGGTCTTGTTTCCCGAAGGCTGCGTTGCAAAATACAGCGAATTTGAAGCCATTGAACGCGGCGAAATAAAACCGGAAAAGGGCTATATTTATCTAGGTACAACTTCCCTCTATCCCAACATGGCTCCCGAGAACAGGCAGGTGATTTATGCAGTGATGTCCTGTTTGCCGGATCTTCATGTTGACCCGAAGCCCTATCTGGAATACATCGAAAAGGGGGTTCGAAAGATTGCCCCGGAGTTGTACAAACCCGGCGTGATCACCCACACGGAAATCATGACCACCGCCATTGTGCCGGGTGTTGGCAATGATGCGATTCTCCCCGGGCAAGGGGGCGAATCCTACGGTATTGCCAATTCCCTGGGCCAGGCCGGCCCACACCGGCCAAAAGGTGATACGCCCCTCAGCGGCCTCTATATCGTTGGCAACGACACGGAAGGCTTTGGGCTGGGAACACATCAGGCCGTAGATTCAGGGTTCAAGGTATATGAAAAGGTCATGACAGGGCCGGGTCATTGAGGTGGGTCCGAAGCATTTGCTGCGTCATTAATCCAGCGCAAAAGCTCCGCAAGCGTCTTTGTACCTGATTCGATGTCATACTAGAGGCATGTTTAATGTGTTCTTCTTCGAGTTGTTAGCGGAGATAAAGGATGAGGAGGGGAGTCTCGTCGGATATGGATTTGTAGAGCTCTTGCCTGGCGTCAGAAATAAAAACAACAATTGGAATGCGTTTAAGAGGAAGAAGTAACAAATGCGAATCGACATCGCCTGACAAGCTGCGCATGTTTCATGAATGCCATGTAGAACAGAGCTTACTGCGAAAGGACATTAAGTTAAACCAAAATCCACTACAAAAAAAGGCTGGCGATAGAAACTGGGCATTCCTGGTAGCTTGTTCGCTATAACATTTGCTAATACAGCATTGCACGTTATTGTATTAAATTTTGTAATATACTTAGTCACGAGCTTCGTGGTGCCCGTTTACTTTTCTTCTAACGTCTTTTGAGAAAAGGAAAGCTGGAGTAAACAGACATGATTACCAAGACTAAAATTGAGATGAACTTTCCCTCCCCCACCGCAGTCCCTTCTGTACATCATTCGCTTGGCATACACACCTTGACATCATCTTTCGCCTCCGCCATAATCCAATTACCCTGTGGGATGTTTCTTAACGTCTGCGCCGGAACGAAGCGGTACACATGAAGAGCTGTGCAGGCGGCAGTGTACCAGTGTGGTTTCGTGGCCACAACGTGGCCTTCAAAGGCTTTCCCGCAGCGCACAGCCCCGTTTTATGCGGGGCTGTGCAGTTTACGGAGACACCATGCTCGAAAAACTGTCTCAACACGAAGTATGGCTCGAATTTCTCGATTACAAGCGCGCCAATGAATTGCTCGATCCTGCAGAAGAGGAAGCGCTTGCGGACTTCATCGAAGAGCGCGCCTACATGCCCCTTGCCAGCCGGATCATGGAGGAATCCTTCACCTTCGGCATCCCCGAGCGCCGTGAACTGAGCAAACTTGGTACCGCAAGGAAACGGGTCGTCTACACCTTTTCCCATGAAGAAAACATGACACTCAAATTGCTGTCCTATCTCCTCTACCATTACGATGACCGGCTCGCACCCAACTGCTACGCTTTCAGAAGAAAGACCGGCGTGCGCCGTGCTTTTACCGACCTGGCACGGGATCCGGATATTTCATCCTTTTGGTGCTACAAAACAGATATCAGCAATTACTTCAACAGCATCGACACTACCATCCTGTCAGGCATTCTATGCCGGATGATCGATGATGACCCCTCCCTCCTGCGCCTGCTCCTTGCCCTGATCCGCGATGACCGTGCCCTCTGGAAGGGTCAGGTGATAAGAGAAGCCCGGGGTGTCATGGCAGGAACGCCGACCTCACCCTTCCTGGCCAATTTGTACCTGGCCGAAATCGATTTCTATTTTGTGCGCAGGCAGATACGCTACGCCCGTTACTCCGACGACATTATCCTCTTTGACAGTTACGGGAAGTTGATGGAGCATCGGGCCGTTCTGGGGCAATTCCTTGACCAGTACCGGCTTGTGGTCAATGAAAGCAAGGAACAAGTGATCAAGCCCGGGCATGCCTGGTGCTTTCTCGGCTTCCAGTATAAGCAGGGAGAGATTGACATCGCGCCGGCAACCGTCAAAAAACTCATGGGCCGTATCCGGCGCGCCGCCCGTTCCCTGCGCCGCTGGATGCTGCGCAGGGAAGCCGATCCTGAACGCGCGCTCAACGCCTTTAACCGCAAATTCAATGCGAAATTTTATGGCAGGAGCGGCCATGAACTGTGTTGGTCGCGCTGGTTTTTCCCGCTATTGACTACCGATGCCTCACTTCGACGGATAGATACCTACATGCAGCAATACCAGCGCTATATTGTAACAGGCAGGCACAACAAGGCCTCTCTTGCCACGGTCCCCTACGCCATGCTCAAGCAATGCGGCTACCGGCCTCTGGTAAGCGCCTATTACCGGAAACCGGTTCGTCAGGAAAACGATTAAGGAAGATAAGTCTCGAAAGTTTCCGCGTCTTTCGCTGAAAATGAAGGATTGATGGCGGGGCCCAAACGAAATGACAGGGATTCCTTTTTGACCGGGTGCGCAAAGGTCAGGCAGCAGGCATGGAGGGCGACAGTAGGCACCGCCTGGTCCCTGTCATCCATCAGGCCATAGCGCCGGTCACCCAGCAGAGGAAGGCCGTGTTCGGCCATCTGGGCGCGTATCTGATGCCGCCTGCCGGTAATAAGATTAATCAGGAGCAACGCCTCCCCCCTGCCCCGGTCGCGGGACAGCAGCCTCCAGTTCAATTCCGCCACGTAGCCTTCATGGTCCTTGACCCGCCTGACACGTCCGTCAATCTCCCTGCGGGACAGGACATCACACATAACTCCCTCATCAACATCGGGGATCCCTCTGACAATGCCCAGGTAAAGTTTTTGGACTTGCCGCGTTCGAAAGGACTGGGAGAGCCGTGACGCGGCCTTGGATGTTTTGGCGAAAACCATGAGACCGCTTACAGGCTGGTCGAGGCGATGGACCAGACCCAGGAAAACATTGCCGGGTTTTTCGTGGCGCAAGGCAAGGTCGCGCTTCAGAAGACCTGCCATATCGGGCAAGGATGAACGGCCGGACTGGGAAGGGATCCCGGGTGGCTTGGCGGCAACCAGGAGGTGATTATCCTCATAAAGTATTTGTGGTGTTTCAAAAGGAGCCGGCATAATAAGAGCATAGCATGTCCGGGAGGGCTTAAGGCTTGTCAGCTTAGAAACCATCCGGCCCGCATGATATATAATAGTGGTATTGAAGAGCCAATCGCTTTGCGTCAGGAGGTATCCATGTCTACCACTCCTCATATTTTGATCTGCGATGACGACCCCGTCGTCCACGAGTCACTTGGACTCTACCTGGACGCGGAGCACTTCCCGCACTCTTCCGCCTACGATGGCGAAGAGGCGCTGGAAAAAGCACTGCATGACAAGCCCGATCTCATTATTCTCGACCTGATGATGCCCAAGATGTCGGGCACCGACGTCTGCCGGACCATACGCAAAACCAGCAATGTACCCATCATCATGCTGACGGCCAAGGGCGAAGAGATTGACCGCGTTCTGGGTCTGGAGCTGGGCGCGGACGATTACATCGTCAAGCCCTTTAGTCCGCGCGAGGTCATCGCGCGCATCAAGGCCCTGTTTCGCCGGATCAAGGATACGGAATCGGGGCAAAAACCCTCCATTCTCCGTTTCGACGGCTTGGAGATCAACCTGGACAACTACCAGGTCAAAGTCAAGGATGAGGTCGTCGCCTTCACGCCTAAGGAAGTCGAGATACTCTACTTGTTAGCCTCGCACGCGGGCCAGGTCATGGACCGCGAACAGATCCTGTCCAAGGTGTGGGGTTATGACTATTTCGGCGACACCCGCACGGTTGATACCCACATCAAAAGAATCCGGCAGAAAATCGACAGCGATCATCCAAAGTACGGTTTGATCACCGTCTATGGTGTCGGTTACAAATTTGAAGCGACCAGCTGATCACAATGAAAAACCGTTTTCTTGTCCGACGCATCTTTTTACTTTTGGTCGCCGCCCTCATGCTGTGGACGGTTTTGACCGCCATCTTCTACAGTTTCGTTGCCAATCCGGTTTTCAACCGGATTAAGGCAAGGGAACTGTTGCCTCGTGCCAACCTGATCTCCCAAAACGTCTTTCATGAAAACGGACTGACCTTTTGCATCGATCTCATCGAACATTCCTATGAACTTTTCGGCAATTGGATCTACATCGCCGATGACAGCGGAATACGCTACCACACACCTTTGCCGGAGCTGCTGGCTGGCCTTGCGGGCGATCTCGAAACCATTGTAACCAAGGAGCACACCGAGATTTCAAAGACTTCGAACCCTTACAAGCTGAGTCACATCAATCTGCCTGTCGCGGGCGACCGCTTCCTCATCCTGTCCGTTCCAATCACGCTGGCTGACGGGAGCCAGGCAGGAACAACCGTATTCGTGCAACCCATGAAAGAAGTGGGCGCCGGCATTCAAAGCCTCAACTTCGCCCTTCTCACCTCCTCGCTCATCGTTCTTGTCATCATGGTCATTCCTGTCCTCATTGCTGCCTTTCGCATCGTACAACCCATTGAATCAATACGAAGCGTTGCCCTGGCCATGGGGCGCGGTGACTTCTCGAGGCGGGCCGATGAAACCCAGGAGGGTGAAATCGGTGACTTGGCCCGCACCATCAATAAAATGGCCGAGGAATTGTCGGAGTCCTTCCAACAGTTGCGTGATCATGCTATCCGGCTCAAGCAGATCATCGATGGCATCGGTGAGGGAATTGTCGCGGTCCACCGCAACGGCAGCATCATGCAGTACAATGACCGCCTTTATTCCATCTTTGGACTTGATAAGAATTATTCCCGCCGATCCGATCCAGTCGGCCTGCTTCTGGAAAGCAGGATCGATCACTTTTTCACTCAGGCCATGGAGACCAACAAGACCGTGACCTGTGTCATCGCGAAAGATCACCGCCAGATTCAGGTTGTCATTACACCCCTGGTCAGTGAACAGCAGGTCGTCAACGGCGCGGTCGGCCTCTTCCGGGACATCACCAAGGCCGAGCGGCTGGAACAGACCCGGCGGGAGTATGTCGCCAATGTTTCCCATGAACTGCGGACCCCACTCACTGCCATGCGCGGTTTGCTCGAGCCTTTAACAGAAGGCATGGTGACCTCCCCTGACGACCAGAAGCGGTACCACCAGATTCTCCTGCGTGAGACCTTGCGCTTGTCGCGCCTGATCAACGATATGCTCGAATTATCGCGGATCCAGGCCGATACCACACCTGTTGAACAGGAAGCCGTCAGCCTGGCGGCGGTGGCCAGGGATGTTGTCAACAATTTTGAGACGATCTTCGCGGACCAGGACCTGGAACTCCGGACCATAGGAATCGATGATGACCCGCCCCCTGTTTGGGGCAATGCGGACAGAATTGAGCAAATACTTGTGATCCTGATCGACAATGCCATTAAGTTTACCCCAGCGGGCGGGACCATCACGATCCGGATTGCCAGAGACTACAATGGCGAGTCCATTTCTGTCGAAGATACCGGAATCGGAATTATGGAGGAAGATCTCCAACATGTATTTGACAGATTCTACAAGGAAGACAAGGCACACCAGGAACCGGGTACCGGACTTGGCCTGTCCATCGCCAGGGAGATCTCGCAGCAGCTCGGTTATGAGCTCATGGTCGAAAGCGTCAAGGGGCAAGGATCAATCTTTAAACTGCTCATCCCCTACGCTGACAGCTTGACGCAATCTTCAGAGGATGAGAATTAACCGTTTCATTGCTTCGGCCGGTGTATGCAGCCGTCGTGATGCGGACAAGCTCATTCAGGAGGGCCGCGTCTGCGTCAATGGCGCCCCTGCCCGTACCGGCATGGTGGTCGGCTCCGGTGATCTGGTCACTGTGGACGGCCGTCCGCTCGAGCCCCGGCCCCCCGAATCCAGGGTCGTCCTTGCCTTTCACAAGCCAAAGGGTGTCACGTCTACAAGCGATCCGGCCCGGCGGGACAATATCATTTCCTACATCAATTACCCCCGCCGCATCTTCACAATAGGCCGTCTTGACCGCGACACACGCGGCCTGATCCTCCTCACGGATGACGGCAGGCTTGCCCACCGGGTGATGCACAGCAGTTTCGGCCATGAAAAAGAGTATGTCGTCACGGTTGATCACAAAATCAATGAGGATTTTTTGCAAGCCATGCGATCGGGTGTCCGCATCCTGGACCAAACAACGCTTCCCTGCACTGCCTGGAAGACGGGAGAGCGCGAATTCCACCTCGTCCTGCGCCAGGGACTGAACCGTCAGATCCGCCGCATGTGCCAAGCGCTTGGTTTCCAGGTCACCGACCTGATCCGTATACGCATCATGCACATTACGCTGGGAACACTGGCTGAAGGTAGTTTTCGCGAGTTGACGCACAAGGAAATCGGGCAGCTTCTTCAATCCGTTGCGGACAAAGACGGGCGGTCTCAAAACACTGTAAAGTGTTAAAGGACAGCCTCTTTTTCATGTTAGCCTCTAACACATCGGACTCCATGACGTAAGAACTTGATGTGAATGCAACTTCCAGTGATGACAAAGGGAGTCTGCTAGGATTTCGGACAACTTGTTAAGGTAGAAAAGGCCGAAAGAGCTTAGCAAATGTCAGATGCGAGACGCAGATACGATGAAGAATTCAGGCGGTGAGATCACCCAATTGCACGGCGAGCAAGTGCCTCACCCACGGTGAGCGTGGCGATAATTGTGTCCAGCAGTTCGATGTCCAAGCGGCGCTTCATAGCCAGCTTGTAATCTTTTTTGAACTGAGTGGTGGGTTTGACCGTCAGCTTGGTTTCTCTCATTTTTTAAGGTAGGCGAACAACTCATCCAGGTCATTATAGCCTTTAACGGATGGGTCTTTCGCTATCCTTTCCGCTTCAAGCATTGCGGCAATTGTTTCCTTGTTGGGTTGGCTCAGCGAAATGTCAAACGGAATTTTCCCTTCGCGGAGCGACTGCCGCACAAAAATATTGAAGGCGGTGGACAGGTTCATGCCGAGTTCGCTGAACAGCGCGTCGGCTTGGGTTTTCAAATCGGCATCCATGCGAATGCTGATGTTTTTGGTTTGGCTAGCCATGCAATCATCTCCCTTCGTGCTAGTATCTATATTATATGCTCATTGCACGAAAATCACAATCATTTGCACGAATATATCTATGAAGAAGGAGGCGGATACGAGTGGCGTAAAAATTTCATTTCACTGTGGTGCGTAACGCGGCGTACACAGCAAGCTCCATCAGCGTTCGAGAGCAGCACAACGAGCGGACGAATGAATCTTGTTACAATGCCGACATCGTTCTCTGGCGGGCGAATCTGAACGTGCATTACCGGCAAAACCTTTCGCCGGATGGTACACCTGAAACCTATGAGCAGACCTTCAACCGTTTGCTGGAAGAAAAGGTCATCGTCAAGCGCAGACTAAAGGCCGTCGCAAGGTTTTTGATGAGTTGGTGTTTGATGTGAACACGGCATTGTCGCAGCAACTGGGCCGCGATGTGTACCATGCATCCAGGATTCGGGCCAGGCGTATTCTAGATCAAATTTTCCTGGTCCTCCCCTTCTTCAACTGTCTTCCTGTCAGTCCTGCCGGCACTTCCTTTTCGGTAGGCTCTCACTGCCAGCTTCTCGCCCCCTGTGAGAATAAGGACACACAGGGCGGCCAGGGACACGAAGAGACCCTCATGGAAGCCGACCGGGAGAAAGGCAAAAAAGATTCGGTGATGCCCGGAGTTAAGAGGGATTGCCATCAGGGCGCTGTCAACTGTTTGGATGGCAACCGGCTCCCCGTCCACGTAAGCTTTCCATCCGGGATCGTAGGGAACGGTAACCAGCAAAAGACCTTCTTCTTCCGCAGTAATTTCACCAAAGAAGTGATCTTCTTTCATGGTCAAGTCTTCGATGCCACGGCTTATGGCCTCAAGGGACAGCGCCTGCATGATATCCAGATCCAAAGAGGAAACGCGCGCTTCAAACGATCCCGATTCAGGAGCCGTGTCCGCGAACTGGACCGAAAAACGGATCTCACTGCCCGCGTCCAGGCTGCCAAGCTCGATGATGCCCTTCTTCTTTCCATCCACTTGAACATTTGTTCCGTCAACGGAAAGCTCAAGGCCATCCGTATCATGGCCGCGCATGTCCAGGCTCAGGTAATGGGGCCCCGTCTTCCGGGCGGTCCAGATGACCGCCTGCTCCGGCGACTGGACTTGTGCAGATTTCGTGAATCGAAACAAGGCAGAACCTGAAGAAGTGAGCATACCTCCCTCGAGCTCATCATGCCTTAACTCCTCAAAGAGGCCCGCCTCCATGCCGAATAGCCTGGCGGCAAAATCGTCCTGGTTGGCTAAGGAATTGGTGTTGGTACCTGAATAGCCGAGGATGCCGCGGTCGACGGTAAATGCAAGAGGGAAGCTATAGGGATT
>JAAZGN010000269.1 GCA_012511185.1 Clostridiaceae bacterium | reverse complement strand
GCGGTAGAAACGTCTAATTTTGAAGTGGTTGCTGATAACGCGAATCGCCTCATCTTCACTGCCACTGAGCAGAATGGTGCGACAGACACCAGTGCGATGGGTGCATATAGCGCGCTCTGGGACGAAGTTGAACGTCGCATCGATGGAGAGATCGTCAATCCGTCAATCCCATTCAGCCAGCGCCGTTTAGACAGTTCGGGTCTAGTGAATCCGCGTGGCGAGATCACTGTAATTGGGGGAACGGAAGGACTAGGAAAAACCACATGGGTGCTTAGCGCGGAGTATTACGTGCTGAAAGCAGGGTATGGGATTGCTCATTTCTCGCTGGAGATGCGAAAAAGAGAACTAATCGCATCTTTCGCCTCCATGTGTTCGGGTGTTCCTAAGCCTCAACTGCTTTTGCGCCGCTTATCTTCCGGGAATTGGGATAAGTTCGTCAGCGCCGCAAGCACTATCAAGGATTTTAAGCTCAACATTATCGACGAGTATTTTTCATTGACACCTTCACAGTTACGTCGCCGCTTGCGAAAGATGATCGTCTCAGAGAACCAACAAGTTGATCTTGTTGTCATAGACGGGTTGTGGCTGATGAAGGACGACCCAGAGACGTTTATCAACCCGCGTACTGGTGATGTGGTTGTTTCCCGCGCAAGCAGAGAGCGTCACGAGGAAGTATTCGAGATCACGCGCAAATTGAACGAGATCGCTTTCGAATTCAATATCCACATCTGGATCACGCATCAATTCAACACAAACTTGCTAAACCGAAAAAACAAGAAGCCGCTTATCACCGACTTCGCGGAGAGCGCAGGCGTGCGACGTAACGCGCAGAACATGATCGGGCTTCAGCGACTAGACGGATCGGGCATTACGCGGGCGCATATTTTGAAGCTACGCAACCAGAACTCAGCCGCTATCGGCATGGAGATCGACTACTTCTACAACGCTGATCACTCGATGGTTGTTGAGTCGGGAGACAAGGTTGCCAGCCATGAATAAGACATTTCAAGAACTGTGGTGTGAGATGCAGATTGAAACCGCGCAGCGCCTTATCCGCGAGGCAGCGAAGTTAAATCCGATGATCTCTGGCAATTTATCGGTCTGCCTAGGATCGCTTTTGCACCTTCGCAATCAGCCAGACTCAAAAAAGAAGCTGAAAGAACTTCTCATGATTAGCAATGACTTCACCAGATATGAATACGCGCTGTCGCACGCACGCATTCGCCGCAATAACCCTAAATGGGTGGCGATGACGGAACGCTATGACATGGAAAAGGGGTTACGCAATGAGTAGCGACAGCAAGGACTTAATGATTTTTGAACAACACGCTACGCGGCATGAAAAAGCGTGGGAGGCATTCAATCGCATTTACATAGCTGAACATGACAAGCCTGCCGCGCCGCGCTGGTATCAGGGCTTGCCCTACACGATGATCCCGTTCGGAATTATCGCATTCGCTGGCATCCTACTTTCGTCACTACGTACCGCGCCCGTGTTTCGGAGTATTGCTGAGCCACTGGTGGGCGCAGAACTATCAGCAGTTGAAGCAATCCTCGCAGTGGTAG
>JAAZGN010000021.1 GCA_012511185.1 Clostridiaceae bacterium | reverse complement strand
GTCTCGGACAGGATCTTGTAATTGAGAGCGGTTCCCTCCCCATCCGCCAGATAGTCCAGGGCCCGGTCGGGCCTGATCCCCAAAGCGCCGGCAGAGACGATGGCGTCAATGTTGGCCCCCAGGAAGATGAACTCCCAGTCATAAGATTCTTCCTGCTTTTCCACCATGGCCTTGATCTCGGCAGGGCTGTAGATCCGGCTGCTGTTTTCCAGGCCGTCGGTGATGACGACGAAGAGGACCTGGTCTGCCTGGAAGTCGGGGCTGCTTCGTTTTTGGATCCCGATCAGCTTGTTCATGGTCCGGCCCATGGCATCCAGAAGGGCGGTCGATCCACCTGCCCGGTAATCCTTTTCGGTCAGGGGACTGACGGCCCGGATGTCAATCCGGTCGTGAAGCAGCTTGTAGCTGTTGTCGAAGAGAACCGTGGTGATGAGGCAGGGCTCTTCAATGGCGGCTTGCTTTTGCAGGAAGGCATTGTAGCCTCCGATGGTGTCGGACTCAAGACCGGCCATGGAACCGCTTTGCTCCACCAGGAAAACGAGTTCTGTTCTTTTCTTTGTCATGGTAATAATTCCTCCCTTGTTTGGTGCTTTCACCTTAGAGAAGAAATGAGGCGGACAGGTCGCCTGCCAGGCGACAAATAAGGGGTGGAGCGGGACTAGCCGCCCAGGAGGGGCTGGTCGTAAGCGAAAAGAACTTCGTTTATTTCAAAGATATCCGTGCGGTCGATGGCAATGAAATATTCCACAATCACATCAAAAAGTACAGCAGGGGACAGGGCATAGCCTGCCCGTGCCAGGAGCTCCCTGGTCTCCTCCAGGGACAGCTCCAGGGCGATGGCCAGGGCCAGGACCGTCCGCTTGCCGGGTCGGTAGCCGGGGTTGCCCCGGATCTTGGAGAAGTGCCTGCGATCCAGGTTGGCCGCCTTGTAGACTTCCACATCCGATTTGCCCCGGGCATCGATGAGGTCAAGCAGGAGCTGGGAGAAGGGCTGGTCCAGCTGGCCGATGACTTCATCCAGGGGAGGGGCATGCAGGGGAGCCCTGAGGACTCTCGCCTCCCCCAGGGCTATACGCTCGACCTCGAGCAGCTTCCGGCTTGTTGCGGTCTGCTCAAGGTAATGATGATCAATATAGTTTTTGACCTCGCCCATCAAGTCGCGGCTGACTGACAGGGCCGCCTTGTCAAATACAGACAGGATGACGTGCAGGTCGTGAATCTCCAGAAAATCCCGGATGGCCGAGGTGGCGATCCGCAGGGCCTCCTCTTTTGGGTAGCCGTAGATACCGCTTGAGATCAGGGGGAAGGCCACGCTTTCGCATTGGTTTTCGACGGCTCTTTTCAGGGCATTGGTGTAGGCTGCCCGAAGGCTCGCCTCGCTTCCGTCCGGATCATCCTTCCGGTAGACAGGCCCGGCCGCGTGAATGATGAATTTGGCGGGGAGATTGAAGGCAGGAGTGATGACGGCTTCTCCGGTCCCGATGGGAGCCAGCTTGTCACAAGCCGCCTGGAGGGGGCCCGGCCCTGCCGCCTTGAAGATGGCGCCGCATACCCCGCCGCCCATCTGAAGTTCGGTATTGGCGGCGTTGACGATGGCGTCAACCTCAAGTTTGGTGATGTCCTGGCCAACAATGGTGAAAGGCATAAGCTTACCTCGATCTTCCTGCTTCCCGGCCACTCTCCTCTCCAGTTTAATGAAGGCAGCCCCTGTCTGGCAACCGGGTGATGAAGCAAAGGCTGCCTTGATCCTGATAGTATGAATCATAAGGATCGAAAACGGGGACAAGGAACTTATGAAAGTTGAGTATATTTATCACAGCGGCTTTACGGTGGAGACCGATCATTATTTTTTGGTCTTTGATTATTTCAAGGGCGGCCTGACCATCAAAGATAAGCCGGCCATAGTCTTTGCCTCTCATCATCACGGCGATCATTTCAACCCCATCATTTTTGACTGGCAAAAAAATCACCCTCAGATCCATTACGTCCTGGGCCACGATATTGAAGTTGATAAGCAGGAAAACAGATTCTTAATGGCGCCTTTTCAAAAGATGACCATCGGAGACATTGAAATCAAAACCTTCGGCTCCACCGATGAGGGTGTCTCTTTTTTGGTGCAGGCAGAAGGGAAATACATCTTTCATGCCGGCGACTTAAACTGGTGGCACTGGTTCAGTGACAGCCGGGAGGATCAACTGAAAGCGGAAGCAGATTTCAAGGGGGAGATTTCAAAAATTGACAAGGTTCCGATTGACCTTGCTTTTTTCCCCGTCGATCCCCGCCAGGGTGATCAATACTATTGGGGCGGCCGGTATTTCATTGACCAACTGAGACCCAAGTTCTTTTTCCCCTGCCATTTTGGGGATAACTATGAAATTACAAGGCAATTCGCCGGGAGAATCAGGGAAGGCATAACCAAGGTCATGACTATCGAAAAGAGGAATCAGCTCTTCGTCATCAAGCGGGATTCTTGAGAAGGCTCTTGTCCAGGTACGCATCAATGCCGGCATGACCCAGCAGGAATTATCCGTCAATTCCGAGATCAATCAGGCTGTACTGAGCCGGATTGAATCCGGGAAGGCCAATCCCAGTATCCGGGCGCTTCAAAAGGTGGCAAAGGGACGGGCAAAAAACTTCTTATTGATTTTTGTTGATGCTGGTCCAGTCCATTCCTTTAACTGTCATGTTTTGAAGTCATACAATCGGCTGGCAGACATCAATCCAGGCGACAGGCCTGGCCAATCGTTCTAACTCCTCAAGGGTCAGTTCAACCAGGCTGTGAGAGTTGCCGGCACCCGGATAGACAACCCGGTTTGCCTTCAGGGATTGATCCAGGTAAACAGCAACACCTTCCTTGACCACGAAGGGGCAGACACCACCAACCTCGTGACCTGTTAAGCCGCGGACCTTTTCAGCCGGGATCATTGAAGGCCGCCGATGAAAGCGGGCCTTGAATTTTGGATTGGACACCTTCACATTGCCGGCGCAGACCACCATGAGGGGTTGCTTATTGACCAGGAAGGTCAGTGTTTTGGCAATTTGACCGGCTTCACAGCCGATTGCCTGCGCGGCCAGTTCCACCGTGGCGCTGGACTGTTCTAACTCCCTGACCCGGTCACCGAGACCGATCTCATCAAAAAAGCGCTTCACCCGGCTAATGGACATGCCCGCTTCTTTCCTTTCGCCTGCCCTTTTCGTCAAAGCGCGCCTTCAGAGCCCTTTCAACCGGGATGATGGAGAGAACCATGAGAACAAGCTGGATGACGGTCAGGATCAGGCTTAGCCGGTTGAGGAGTTCGGTTGGTTGGTTCAGGAAGACGAGCACGAGAATGAGGGAGGGGATCAGCATAAGAAGCCCCCATCGGGTCCAGATTACGCCCATGGTCCGGTTGGCAAAGATCCAGGTGTCGTCATTGATGGTGGACCGCCGGGTCCGGTAACCGAGCAGATAGTTGATGGATTTGGGAGCCCATTTCCTGAAGATCAAGCCGGTTGCCAGCATGGTGGCAGGAATGATGAGTACCGTCAATACCGTCATATCCTTCAAGGATCCATCTTCCTTTCTAAGGAGAGACAAGGTCTCCTGACTGACGGGCAAGGTCACGAAAGAAGTCGTGGATGGCATTCACTGCCCTGTAGTCCATAAAACCGCTGGAATTGTCATAGGCGTAAACACGCTCGCCGGAGGTATAGTCGATGAGCAGGCGCGAACCATAATGATACGGCAGCCCGTTGGTATGTCTGTCTATTCCGTTGTACCTGGGAAGATCGTGCTGATCGGCCAGCGCCTGCAGTTCTTTGAGTGCGTCAAGGGGCGCTTCAAACTCCAATGCCAAGGTTTCTGTAAAGCCTTCGTACCCTATCATCCGGCATAAGGCGGTCTGATCACCTGCTTCCATCCCGGCTATAAAATAGAAGTAGCCCTCTTCCTGTCTTTCGTTGAAGCTGAATTCACACTCGAATCGCAGGATCTCTTTTGATTGGATGGTTTTGGGTGCGTCCCACGACCTGTCCCTTAAGCCGCCCGGCATGTCTTCTTTTTTAATCACTTCTTTGCCGGCGCAGGAAGAAAGAAGCGCCAAGAGCAGCACCCAACCGATAGCTAAAAATATCGCCTTATTCATCCTTTGCCCCTCCTGCTGCCCAGCTTAACACAAAGGCAAAAAGAAGAGATGTAACCTGGTAAATCGCCGTAAATAAAAACCGGGCGGGAGATTGTTGGTCTCCCGCCCGGCTTTGGGCATGAATTGGTTTAATCTTAGATTTTGAGTGCCAGGCGGTAGCTGGTGTGGAAGGCATCAAAAATTTTGCCTGCACTGATCGCATCGCCTACAAGGTAGGCCTCCTTGCCGGATGCCTTCAGCTCATCATAGAGGCCGTGTTCAGCCTTGAGGCCCAGTGCCAGAATGACTGTATCCGCGGGAATTTTCTCACTGCCCGCCTTTGTTTCCACCATAATCCCATCGTCCAAAACTTCAGTCAATTTGGTATCGGTCATGATGCACATGTCGGTTTTGGCAATTCGTTCACTGTAAGCCAAAAAGTCTGTTACGGCGACGCCGTGCATAATTTGCGGCAACAGTTCGACCAGGGTCACTTGGTGGCCCTGTTCAGCAAGGTCAAGGGCCGTTTCGCTTCCTACCAGGCCTCCACCGACTACGACCACATTTTTGCCAATGGCGTCCATATTATTAATGGCGGTGAGTGAGTCGACCGCAATGGGTTTATCGACGCCCGCAATTTTTGGAATAATGGGGGTGCTGCCAGTCGCGCAAATCACGGCGTCAAATTCTTTCAGATCCGCCTTGCCCACCCGCTTGTGTTCGACAGGAATCCCCAGCTTCTTAAGCTGTGTGATCTGGTATTCAATCAGAGGAAGAATATCTGACTTGAATTCCGGTGCCGCGGCCTCATTCAGAAGCCCGCCCAGGATATCCCTTTCTTCAAACAAGGTGACATCGTGTCCCCGGAGCTTTGCCACACGCGCAGCCTCCATACCTGCAGGGCCGCCGCCGACGACCGCGATCTTGCGGCACTTTTCGGCGGGCTTGATTTTTAGCTCACCTTCACGGCTGATCACAGGGTTGAGCGCGCAGGTGACCGCCTTATAGGTGAAGAAGGTGCGTTCCAGGCAGCCCTCATTGCAGCGGATGCAAGGACGGATATCCTCCGGCTGATCGGCAGCTGCCTTGGCGGGCCACTCAGGATCTGCCCACAAGGGGCGGCCCAGGCCGATGAAGTCACCGCCATCGGTCGACAAAATCTCTTCAGCGTATTTGGGCAAGGTAATGGAACCCGAAGCAATGATGGGAACATTAACATGTTTCTTGATTTCCCGCGCTGCCCATGCATTGTGGCAGACCTCGATGGCCATGGGCGAAACCTGGTGAATCATGGTATGGTGGTCGCCGCCTGAAACATGGATGCCGTCGATTCCTTCTTTTTCCAATGCCTTTGCCAGCTCAATGGTCTCCTCAATGGGAAAGCCATCCGGCTCATAATCGGTTCCGCTCAGGCGAATGGTAACGGCAAAGTCCGGGCCTACCTTTTTACGTACATCGCGAAGGATTTCCAAATAAATCCGCATGCGGTTTTCCAGGCTGCCGCCATAGAGGTCATCGCGATGGTTGGTTGTCGGCGAGAAAAAGTTGGTAAGCAGATAGCCATGGGCACCATGGATCTCCACAATTTCAAAACCAGCTTGCTTGGCGCGCAACGCTGAGTCGCCGAAAGCATGCACAACATCCTGTATTTCTTCGATGGTCAACACATGCGGCACAGACTGTATCCCGTACTGATCCCAAAGTTTGGGCCAGGGGATTGCGGACGGCCCGCAAATGGGCTGGGTCCCCAGAAACTTCTGGCGGCCACAGTGCTCAATTTGGATGGCAGGCACCGCTCCATTTTCTCGAATGCACTCAGCAAGCCAGGCTAAACCGGGAATATGTTCATTGTCGGAAATACCGAGATGACAATGGGCGGATTTTGCGCCGATGTCATCCACATAGGCATATTCTACAATGATGC
>JAAZGN010000020.1 GCA_012511185.1 Clostridiaceae bacterium | reverse complement strand
TGTTTTCGTACCCAGGCGTCCAGCTCTTCTTTGCCAACACCCCGGTGCTTGCCGGCGCTGTCCTCGTAAGCAGGACCCAGCCAGACGCCGGAAATTGGGGGAGGGGACATGGAAATTCTGGCCAGGCCCGCATTCTCTTTCTGTTTGATGGAAAGGGGGGGCGCCAGGCGGTCGTCAGCGCCGGGAACTCCCAAGGCAGTGGTCGAGGTCAGGATGGAGCGGGGGCGGAGCGACGCGTCAAAGAGATGGATCAGGGTCGTCGTCTTGCCTCCTCCTCCGACCGCGCTGACCACAAAGGGGGAGGGGCAGCGCTTAGCGCTCTGCCGGATCAGCAAGCTGACGTAGGCCTCGAGAGTCAGATTGGATGAGGTCATCCCCGCTCCTTTCGATCAGATGTTTTGTTTCGCCAAGTGCGCCAGGATGGCTTCCAGTACGCCGCCGGCAATGGTGCGCCCCTTGTCGCTGATGGTTCGGGTGTAGTCAGCGTCACCTCGCGGGTCGACATCCCCCAGCTTCTGTCCCTTTTTGACATTGAAGCCATCGGCGATCAGGCCGCGGACAACACCAGGAATCAAGGTTTTGACCGGCTGGCCGTCAACTGTCAGGATGACGTCGCCGGCCGCGACCAGGTCACCGATCCCATGAAGGTTCCTGGTGACACCGGCTTGTGGGGCGCGCAGAACGCGATCCTTATCGACACCTGCAATGTTGCCGGGGATTCCCGTATTGGCAATGGCCTCACCCTGGTGGATCAGGCGTCCCAGGTAATGACCCCGCTTGGTTTCGATGACGACATGGGCGTGCTTTCCCGCTTCGATACCTGGGCCCAGGCCGATAACCAGGGGAGCCCACGAAGTATCATAGTCCGGAGTTCGCTTGCTCAAGGTAGCGTCGATGAAAACGTCCGGTTTCAAGAAGTCCCGGACTTGACGGTCGGGGATGGTGAGGACAGGAATCAAGCCTTGCCGGATGGCGGGCTCTATGTCCTCAAGGCTGTGGATGTGGAGGGAAGTCAGGCCCTCAATCGTCCAGCTGCCCTCATAGATGGCGTTGCAATAAGAGACGGTTCGCCGGACACAGGATGGCGAGGGGAGATCAGAGACGACTACGCGAAAACCCGACTGGTGGAGTTTGTGAATAACGGCGGAGGCCAGGTCGCCTCCGCCGCGGATCAGGATGGTGTGTTGCATGGTTTGGCTCCTCGTATAGCAGTAGCTGCAAAAATTTTGGCAGTGTCAGTTGTCAGTCGGCAAGGCTGTCAAAGTAACCTTGGATCAGGACGACAGGCGTCCCCTTGTCACCGCTTCCGGATGTCAGGTCTGCCAGGGAACCAAGCAGGTCGGTCAGTTGACGCGGCGTGGTGCCACCGGTATTGGTTTCAAAGTCCAGATCATCTTCCTTTTCTGCGATCGCGCGGCGGACGGCTTCTTCAAGCTCCCGACCCGCGAGATCAGCGAATTTGCTGTCCGTTAAGTACTTCAATTTCAATTCTCTCGGCTTGCCGCCAAGGCCATCCGTAAAGGCGGGGGAAACAACGGGATCGGCCAATTCCCAAATCTTGCAGACAGGATCCTTAAAGGCACCGTCGCCGTAGATCATGACCTCGATATGCTTGTTTGTTTTTTCGTGGAAGAGAGCGGACACGGCATTGACAAAGGATTTGCCGGCGCGGGGAAAGAGCTTGACTCTTTCTTCACTTGCCTTGTTGCTGCCCAGCAGCCCGTATTCTTCGTGAAATCCGCTGCCGTTGACGGGCCGGGTCAGGATGCCATCGAGACCCAGGACATGTTTCGCACCGGCGCGCCTGAGCAGCCGTTTTGTCCGTTCTCTCGTGTGGACATCGCAGGCCAGAACACAGGACGTGGAGTTCAGGTTGGCCAGGGGGTCGTTGGCCAGGATAATCTCGGCCTGGCAATCTTCACTTTCGATGATGTCGCGGTAGAATTCGATGTAGTCGACACCGGTGAAGGTGTGACGATTCACTCCGAATAGTTGTCGGTAGCGCGCCTCGGAGAGGCAGTCTTTCAATGGATCGATTCCTTTTTCGTCCATCTGATCGAGATCCATCAAACTGTTGCCGACCTCATCGGAAGGATAGCTGAGCTGCAGAACGATCTTATTTGCGCCCCTGGCAATGCCACGTAGATTGACCGCAAAACGGTTCCGGCTCAGAATTGGAAAAATGACACCGATCTCACCTTGGGGAAATTTGCTCCTGATGTCTGCTGCAATGTCGTCGCAGGTCGCATAATTGTTCTCCGCTCTGGCGACAACCGACTCGGTTACGGCAACAACGTCCCTGTCATGGAGACCGAATCCTTCGTCACGAGCGGCGAGAAGAACACTTTGAACGATGATATCCGCCAGATTGTCTCCGCTTTTTATGATGGGAGTTCTTATACCTCTCGAAGTTGTCCCTGTACGTCTCGTCATGTGATGCGCGGAAAAGTCCGCTTCTCCTTTCAGCGAGCCCTCCTCGGGCGTCAAGCATCTTGCCTTAAATCCCGCCCGGGGAGCCGCCCCCGCCGAATCAATCGGAAAGCGGAAGAAAAGGACGCGCCAACCCTGATGGCCTGCGGCTTGAGGGCCGGCGCGTTTCAATTGGCGGAAGCATGTGAGAATCGAACTCACCCGGGAGGCTCCTAACCCCCCTCAACGGTTTTGAAGACCGCGGGGCACACCAGAACCCATCTGCCTCCACCGTGTA
>JAAZGN010000164.1 GCA_012511185.1 Clostridiaceae bacterium | reverse complement strand
GTCTATGATGCCGCTGACGTTCTGGGCTACAACTACGACCAGGGCTACACCCTCCGCGAAGGGGCCGCCCCCTTGGTCAACAGTCTTGATGCCGCCAATCCTGTCCCCTACAATGCAGGCGTCATTCATGGCTTGAACGACAAGCCCAACGTATTCCCCGAGGGCCTCTTCTTTTCTGCCTACCTTGAAGGAACAAGCAACAACAAGGCCATCGAACTATTCAACGGTTACACAGAGGCCATTAACCTGGCTGACTACGAAATTCAGCTTTTCAATAATGGCCACACCTCTCCGGATAAATACATCAGGTGGTCGTCCGGAGAAGTTGGACCCGGTGAGACATACCTGATTGTCCACAGCAGTGCTGAGCAGGCGCTGAAAGACAAGGCTGATATTTTGTTCAGCAACCTCCTCGAGTTTAACGGGAACGATGCCCTGCTCCTCCTGAAAAACGGCAAGGTGGCCGACCGCTTCGGTATTGTGGGCGATGACCCCGGCAATGCAGGCTGGGAAGGTGTGACAACGGACCGCACTCTGGTCAGAAAGACCAGCGTACTGAAAGGCCGGGTTGCCCCTTATACAGAATTCATTCCTTCTGACGAATGGGTTATCCATGGGGTAAACGACTATTCTGTTCTGAAAAACCATACGGTAAACATGACGGATGCCACCTGGCGATGCCTGGATATCGACCTGGTCCTGGTCCTGGAAGAGGACTCCGGCAACGAATGGCAGGGAGCCGGGATGAAGCTTACCACCACCATTGAGGGCCGCCAGTACAGGAATGCGACGGATCCCGCTGGAAAAGGCGGCTGGTAGGCTGCTTGATAAAGAGTGTTGAACTCAAAGCAGGTTAAGTCCGAAAAAATCTGAAGGCATTTTATGTGAGAAATAAAAAAAAGATTGTAGTCTTTGCCTTGCTGGCCGTCTTTGCTTTTGCGGCCGCCCGAAGCTTAGCCTACTTTACCGATTACACAAGTTTTGAATACAAGGGGGGCGCGGGCACGCTGTTCTTTGAGCCCATCCAGGACCTGAGCCCCCCTGATACCCTGACCAATATGTTTCCCGGTGATGCCAGGGACTTGCTTGTCGGGGCTGTGAATGCCGGGACCACTGCCATGGATGTCCGCATGACCCTGGAATTCAAGATGGATGACAACTTCAAGCCTTCTCCCGGCCCGGGGGAAGGCGAAGGCTTTGCGGTTTTCAAGTCGGAGGATGTCACCTATGATCCCGCCAAAGGTTATACGCTGACTCCAGGCGCTGTCCCCTGTCTCTCTTTGCAGGGAAGCGAAACCTTTGATCTTGGCGTTTTCGATCCCAAAGAAGAGATTAAGGTCGAGCTGACCCTGATCTTTAAAAGAGATTCCAGCCAGGACTGGCAGGGTCAGAATTTCAATTTTAAGCTTGTCCTGGAGGGCAGGCAGTATGTCAACGCCCATGACGCGAAGGGGGCGGGTGGCTGGACGGCCCTGGCGGAGTACAATTATACGTCTGATGGCGACGGCAGTCATACGCTTGTTCCTCCCGCACGGCCTTAGTTGCCATTCGAAAACAAGATTCCTTTTAACAGAAAGCAGGCATCGATTGTAAGATCATGCCTGCATAAAGCCCCGCTTCGGTGCCAGTTTGAGCATGAGAATAACCGGACCCTTTTTGCGCTTTCGGTCAGGGGGTGAGTCCCATGAACCGAAAATATTTCTCCCTGTTATCTGCTATCCAGACTTACGACGAGGAAGGCATGGTCATCCAGGACAGTGACAACTTGAAGATCGTCGCCCGCTTGGCCGATGCCTTCCCCAGCCCGGGTAAACCGCCGGATCCCTCCCTCCCCCTCCTTTGGGTCTACATGTTCAATAAACAGGAGGAGCGGAGGGTGGGCCTGGTGGAAGAAATGAAGGTTAATGGCATTGAGGTCTTCAATGGCTTTCAAAGCTTTCTCGGCGGGAATACGCCACCCTCTATCTTGACCGCCAGGCCTATCAGGAGAACAACTTTGAGTCCATCCTGAAACTCTCTGTCCGTTTCCAGATCCAGGGTGAGGACTTCAGCAAGAGGCCCCTCTACAGCACGGAGACTGTCTTTTTTGACTTTGAGGAAGATGTCCCCTAGCCTGCCGGATGAGGGAAAGGGACGCATAGAGGACATTTTGTCGAATTATCTTTGTTTCTTTGTTATCTTGTTACCAAGATACAAAGATACGTCATGATTTGACTTCTCCGATACAGGAGGATGGGACAATGACAAGCACGGTGAGGGAGCGCAATGGGATGGAACGCAAAATAATCAATGTGTCAAGCAAGCGTCAGATAACGATACCCTTGAAATTCTACGAACACCTTGACCTTGGAAATGAAGTTGAATGTCTGCTTGAGGATGGCAGGATTATTATTCAGCCCCTTCACCGGGGACCGAATGAATTTTCCGTTGAGATTCTAAAAGAGCTTGTTTCTCACGGATATTCCGGCGATGAATTAATTAAACAATTTGAAACACAAAACGAGAACATCAAAAAGGCCATTGCCAACATGCTCGAGGAAGCAGATGCGATCACGGCCGGCAGAAAGCCTTCAGCGAGTTTTGATGAACTCTTTGGCTCGGAGGACTGATTGTGTATGACTTGTATTTCAATCCTCCGGCAGAGCGATACTTCAAAAAATTAAAAGAAAATCCCTTGAAAGAAGCTTATAAAACAGCCCTTCTTGAAATAAAGAAAAATCCTTATATC
>JAAZGN010000163.1 GCA_012511185.1 Clostridiaceae bacterium | reverse complement strand
TAAATAGGAGCCGCCGATGCCAACGATGATCAGGATCTCAAACTGTTCCCGGATCTGTAATGCCGCAAGCCGGATGGACTCGAGTTCCTCCGCACTCAAGGCTACAGGAAGATCCAGCCATCCTGTAAATTCAGAACCCGGTCCGCTTCTGCCGTCAAGCTGACCGCGCGCTGTCAGGAGCTGATCCCTCATCTGTTCGTATTCATGGGCTCCGATAAAATCCCCGGTCAAAGAGTCAAGAAATTCCAGCATCACTTATCTTTCCTTCTCAAGCGGTTGCACGAGATAGCCTTCAGGATCTCCCCCCGTCACCCGTACCACCCGTCCCCGCGAAATCAATTGATTGGCCATGGCAGGGAAGGTAGCCGGCGGGGTTGCATTTTCCAAACTGGCGTGTGACCTTCCGCTTTCCCTGCCTGTAGTAGATTCCAGAGGCCGGATCAGGCCGGGGCGGCCAGCACGGAGATCCGATACGACCAGGGCGCGCTTGCCGACCAGACTGCCCATATGCCGCCCCATGGCGCTCCTGACCCGTTTTTCCACCATATGGCGCGCCAGGGTCAGCGCCGACGCAAGGGCCGCCAGTACTGCCAGTATCTGGAAGAGAGTAATCAGGATTCTCCCTGTCTCTACTGAAGACACACCCGCCCCCTTAGGTCACACGCACATAACCCAGCTCTTCCATGCGGATTATACCCCGCTTGGCCGCTTGGTCCCGAAGCAGCTTGTAGGCTTCCGCCCAACTCATAAAGTAGTAGGGCGCAAAAAGATGAAGCGTCACCCACGGGAAACAAATGCATACCAGGCAAAGCAGGATCCAGCCGATAAAAGACAAATCAAGCATAAATAGTTTCCAGATGTTGCCCCGGGTCATAGCCTTCGAGAGGTTGAGCGCCTGCCTGCCTCCCAGCGACGGGTTGTCGGCCAACAGGTAAGGGACAAGGCAGTAACTGTAGCGCTTTCGTATCATGACCAGGGTCATGATCAGGGAAAGCAGCATGGAGATCAAGAGCATGGGAAGCCCGAAGACAAAGAGGGGAAGTCCGTAATGCTTTGACAGGCGGAGAAGCAGGCCCTGGGTCAGAGCCGTCCGGTTCAAGAGTACATGGAACAAAACAAGCTGGCTGGGAAGAAGCCCGGCAAGGAAGATCAAGGTCGGAATGACCGACCAGATGAAAAGCCAGATCGACACCCACAGCATTCCCCACACAGTCTTTCCGTACTGACCTTTGCGAAAAGGCGTGAAGGTCAATGAAAAGGGTGGCGCCACATCGTTATGGGCGGCTCTCAGATACCAGCGTTCGCGCCCGACCGAAATAACATTGCCCACGAAAATCTTGTACAGTGCAGTGGCAACCAGGCTGATCAGTGCACCCAAGACGATCAGTGGCCAGCTGACGCGGATACGGGCCAGGTAATCGGCCAGCCAATCAACAAGCTCCCCGTATGTTATTTCCTGGTCCCCCAAACCGGACAAACCGTCCAGAAAGGGTAATTGGATTTCAGGAAAAAACTTACCGCTTGTCACTGAAACGACGATTGAAACGGCGCCGGTGATAAGGGATGTCACAACCGCGACGCCTAGGGCGTCGCCGTACTTTTCTGATAAATGTCTGCGGGCGTCAAGCTTCAGCCGTGCTCTTCTCACCATGGTCCGATTCATCCTCCGCACTGTCATGACCGCATTCGATACGCTCCCCCCCCATCCATCGGAAGAGATAGCAACCGCTGCCATCGGTCACGGCATCCTCATCCTTTTGGTGGGCTGTGCTCCCTTGTGGGGCCACATCAACGACCACCCGGGTCGCTGAGGTAATTTCACGGTTTAACCAGAGATCAGCCAGGGTATCCTCGATACGTCGCTGGATCATTCTGCGCAAGGGTCGGGCGCCGAACTTGGGATCATAGCCCTCTTCTGCCAATGCTTCGCGTGCCGCGGCTTCCACAACCAGTTCGATCCCGCGCTGCTCGAGTGATTTTTCCGGTTCCTTCAGCATGAGGTCGACAATCTCGCGTATCTCTTCCTTTGACAGTTCATGGAAGACAATCACTTCATCGATGCGGTTGAGAAATTCGGGCCGGAAAAGCTCTTTCAAGATGGTGTCGACGCGTTCTTCCATGGCCTGGTGGCCATGGGCGCCAAAACCGATCCCATGTGATTTGAGTGTCGTACCGGCATTCGAAGTCATGACGATGATGGTGTTTTCAAAATTGACCACCCGGCCATGGCTGTCTGTCAGCCGCCCGTCGTCGAGGATCTGGAGGAGCATATTGTATACATCGGAATGCGCCTTCTCAATTTCGTCAAACAGGACGACACTGTAGGGCTTTCGCCTGATTTTCTCCGTTAATTGTCCGCCATCGTCGTAGCCGACATAGCCAGGGGGCGACCCGATCAGTTTGCTGACGGTGTGCGCTTCCATGAACTCCGACATGTCAAGCCTGACCAGGCTGTCTTCCGTGTCGAACATGGTTTCAGCCAGACTCTTGACCAGTTCTGTCTTTCCGACCCCTGTCGGTCCGACAAACAAGAAGGAGGCCGGCTTGCGCTTGGGAGCAAATCCCGCCCGTGTCCGCCTGACAGCGCGCGCCAGCGCGTTGATGGCCTCGTCCTGGCCGATGACGCGGCGGTGAAGCTGTTCCTCCAGATTAAGCAGACGGTCGGACTCCGATTGGGTCAGTCTTTGCACAGGAATGCCTGTCCACATCTCTACAACACCTGCGATATCCTGTTCGGTCACCTCGACCGGCTGACAGACTTCCTCCACCTCAGTGATTTCCGTCTCGACACGCATCAACTCCGACCGCAAATCCTGGAGGATTTCGTAGTGGCGAAGGGCGTCGTCTGACAGGGACTGTTCGGAGACTTCCCTTTCTTTTTCATCACAAAGCTCGACCAGCTCATCGCGCTTGTCCTGCAGGTGCTTGAGAATCGTCAGGCATTCTGAATCCAGGTTCTGCCTGGATCCCGCCTCGTCGATCAGATCAATGGCCTTGTCGGGCTGGAAACGGTCCATGATGTAACGGTTTGAGAGTTTGACTGCTGCCTCCAGGACCGGGACCGGAAAAATCACATGATGGTGCTTCTCGTAATAGTCTTTGACGCCGAGCAGGATCTGCAGCGTCAGTTCCTCGGACGGCTCATCCACCATGACTTTTTGGAAGCGGCGCTCAAGGGCGGAATCCTTCTCGATGAAGCGCCTGTACTCATCGAGTGTCGTCGAACCGATCACCCGGATCTCTCCCCGGGCCAGGGCTGGCTTGAGAATATTGGCAGCGTTCATGGCGCCTTCGGCGTCGCCCGCGCCCATGATGTTATGCAGCTCATCGATGACAAGGATGACGTTGCCGGATCGCCTGGCGTCGTCCACCACCCCCTTCATCCTGCTCTCAAACTGGCCGCGGAACTGTGTCCCGGCCACCATGGCTGTCATGTCAAGGAGAAACAATTCCTGGTCAAGAAGTTTGGCGGGGACCCTGCCTTCGGCGATCCGGACCGCCAGCCCCTCGGCGATGGCAGTCTTGCCGACCCCGGCTTCACCGATCAGGGCGGGATTGTTCTTTGATCTCCGGTTGAGGATCTGAATGGTTCGCGCCAGCTCTTCGTCGCGGCCGATGATCCGGTCGATCCTGCCGGCATTTGCCTCATCTGTCAAGTTGATGGCAAACTGTTCCAGGAACTTGCGCTTGCGCTCTTTCTTGTCACGCGCCTTTTTGCGGCCGGATGTTGCCTGCCGGTAGCCGGATAATTCGTCTGGTTCGCCGATACTGGCAGGCATTAATTCGCCAATCGAGGCATGTGGCCGCAGGGACGGCCGCTCCTTCGGTGGCTCCTCACCATCAGCGGTTTCTTCTTTTTCAAACAGACCTTCACCGAAGGGCAGTCCTGTGAGTGATGAAATATCGGTAAAGTCAGCTGACAGCAATCCTTTCAGCAGATCCTCAGGATTCTTGGCAGAAATACCGGCCAGGACCTCGTTCATCCGCGCCGTAATCTCATCGATGTTTTCCTCGTTGATACCGGCCCGCGAAAAGAGCTGGTCAAGACCGGGAAGATCCGACTCAAAAGCGCATCTGAGACAAATCCCGTCCATGCGCGCCTGGCCGTCTTCATAGCGGGTCGTGAAAATCGCCGCTTCATTCTTATTGCAAATCGAACACTTACTCATCTTATCTACTTCCCAGTCGCCCTCTTCCGTCCTCTATCATACGGGATTGTACGCTCTAATCACAAGAACAAGGGCTACTTTTCGCACAACTGAACGCGAGTTCCCGGTTCAGGATCGATTCAAGGTAGATACCTGTAAAGGATCCGGGACAAGCCGCCACTTCCTCCGGTGTCCCTGTCGCGATGACCTGGCCCCCGCGATCACCACCTTCAGGCCCCAGATCCACGATGTAATCGGCTGTTTTGATGACATCGAGATTGTGCTCGATGACGATGACCGTATTGCCCGCGTCGACAAGCCGTTGCAGGATGCCGGTCAGGCGGTGAACATCCGCGGCATGGAGCCCCGTCGTCGGTTCGTCGAGAATGATCAGGGTTTTGCCGGTGCTCCGCTTTGAAAGCTCAAAGGCAAGTTTGACCCGTTGGGCCTCACCGCCCGAAAGTTGGGTCGACGACTGGCCCAGCTTGATATAGCCCAGGCCAACATCCTCAAGAGTCTGAAGCTTCCTGGTGATGGCGGGGATATTGCCGAAGAAGTCGAGGGCTTCGCTGACAGTCATATCCAGGACATCGCTGATGTTATTACCTTTATAAAGAACTTCCAGCGTTTCCCGGTTGTAGCGCTTGCCATGACAGACATCACAGGTCACGAAGACATCCGGCAGAAAATGCATCTCGATCCGGTTGACCCCGTTACCCGAACAGGCCTCACAGCGTCCGCCCCTCACATTGAAACTGAAGCGGCCCGGTTTGTAACCGCGCTGCTTGGCCGCCGGCGTTTCAGCGAACAGCGACCGGATCAGATCAAAGGTCGAAGTGTAGGTCGCGGGGTTGGAGCGTGGCGTCCTGCCGATTGGTGTCTGGTCAATGGCAATGACTTTATCAAGCTGCCCGATTCCCTCCACCGCGTCGACTTGACCGATAACCCGCCTGGAGCGGTTGAGTTCGCTTTCCAGTTTCTTGAGCAGGATATTGTTGACCAGGGAGCTTTTACCCGAACCTGAAACGCCTGTCACACAAGTCATGACGCCCAGAGGAAGATCGAGGTCAAAATTTTTGAGATTGTTCTCCCGCGCTCCCCGGATGGTCAAAAAGCCCTGGTCGGTTGGGCGCCGGACGGCGGGAACCGGAATACGTTTGCGACCCGACAGGTACTGGCCGGTGATCGAATCGCAGTTCTGCGCGATGTCATCAGGCCGCCCCTGGGCAACAATACGTCCGCCGTGGACACCGGCTCCCGGCCCGATGTCAATCAAGTGGTCGGCTTCCCAGATTGTCTCTTCGT
Organism: Clostridiaceae bacterium; assembly: GCA_012511185.1. Classification (GTDB taxonomy): domain Bacteria; phylum Bacillota; class Clostridia; order Saccharofermentanales; family DTU023; genus UBA4923. The sequence continues at coordinate 314 of JAAZGN010000163.1, read as the reverse complement.
CATGCTCGACGACCAGGACTGTATTGCCCAGATCGCGGAGGTTTTTCAAGGTTTCAAGGAGCCTGATGTTATCGCGCTGGTGAAGCCCGATACTGGGTTCGTCGAGTACATAGAGAACGCCCGTCAGACCGGCCCCGATCTGGGTTGCAAGCCGGATCCGCTGCGATTCACCTCCCGACAGGGTGCCGGAGGAGCGCGCCAGCGTCAGGTAATCCAGCCCCACGTCCAGCAGGAAGTGGAGCCGCGCAAGCAGCTCACGCATCACAGGGCGTGCGATCTCGGCCTTTGCGGCCGGAAAGTACAGCGCGCTGAAG
>JAAZGN010000249.1 GCA_012511185.1 Clostridiaceae bacterium | reverse complement strand
ATAGGGTTGGTGCCTGTCTTTGCCTATTTCCCGATATTTGCCCTCATACCTAAGTGCACCGGTATCGTAATATAACCGGCCTCGTTTCGGGAATGGATCAAGCTGCCCTGCAAGAGGGAAATATCTTTTGCATGCATTGCAATAAAAGTCATCTGGCTTTCCGTTCGCTCTCAAATGGAATTTGGTGGTCGCAGCGGCCAGATTAATTGTCCGCCCAATTACTCCCACATTTACAGCAACTGTATTCTGAGAGAAGCATTTGGGACATATAGGCAAGGCCATAGTCTCAAAACTTTCTATCTGTTCGGTGATGCCGGGGTGCTGTGATTCCATCTGTAAAATTGTTTCCGGTGATACCTTGATCATATTTGCCGCCCTTCACGCCGTCCAGTCCTGCAGTATCCGAGGGCATCGGTAGTCATCTTCCGCCTCGTCCTCCGTGCTTGCGCGCTTATTGTAACTGTTGTATATTCCCCTTTTAGGGACGATCGGGGTGCAGGACATCATACCGGCTCGCTTCCGGCGCGGTAAAGTCTACCCTTGCGGCGGGCTGCGGCCCGGACTTGACCGCTCCGGCTCACCGAGTCAGGAGATCTGCCCCCGCCCCTCCCCCTGAATGTCATCCCCATATATTGACTAAATTCTATGATTGTTGCCATTTTCCTGCATGATGCACTTCCTATTTATTGAAGACCCTGTTCCGTTTTCGTTATCCGAACGTCGATTTACAGGCTATGCTTGCGGACCACTCTAGTCAACCTGGAATGAACTGTCTGTTCCTCGCGGGGGGAGATCCATCCCCGCCTAGCGGCATTTTCCCCTCTTATTTCGATTTAGCACAATAGGATAATTTTTGATTTAATGGTCTATTTTTCAAGTTAATTATGGTAAAATATAATCAAGATGATGGGTAGTGAAAGGAGACTACAAAATGACTGATAAATGGGAGCTAAAACATATCATAGACGAACTAAGTTTTATAAACCATGAAGCGTTTATGATGAGCGTGAGCGATGATTACCGAAGGAGACAGGCAAAATTGGAGAGCATTGACAACCTTATCCGAGCCCTTAAGGAATACCTGCAGGAGGCTCGATGATGGCACACGGCGGATACAGGCCAGGTGCGGGCAGAATCCCCACCGGGCGTAAACGGCGGAACTACTTCCTGACAGATGACGAGGCCGCCCAGGTGGCGGCTTTTATCAAAAATATTAGAGAAGAGGAAAAGCAGCTGGGACCTTCAAAATATTATGAGGCCGTCGGGGACAGGTTAACAGGCAGGGACCAAGCGCGGGCCTATAAGGCGGCTGCAAATAACCTTGCTATAAGTTCTCCCACATACCTGGAGGACGTCAAACGAATCTGGGATAAATTGGAGGCAACCCAGGAGAAATAGAAAAGGCATCCGCTAACTATCCCCGCCGGGCCTCTGCACAATAGCTCCCACCCACAAACCGACTGATCCTATGTCCACATGGTCCAGTGCTGCACCATGAATCCGGTGTACATACCTCCAGCAGATTGCCAGCGCTCATCCAAAAAGTGTGGCTGTAGACTGTCCCCCTCGCCTGTAGCTATCCCTGCATAATACCTTCTAACTTCATTGAAGATCCCGTCTGCTCTCGGCCCCGAACATCTATTCGCGGGTTATGCTATACTGTGGATAACTGCATTAAACCCAGAAAGGACGGTGATTCCCACGCGTGTGGAGGAGATTCATGACCGGCTGGCGGCGTTCTTCCCGGCATATACCGACCAGGGCAGCATGACCCGGCTTAT
>JAAZGN010000162.1 GCA_012511185.1 Clostridiaceae bacterium | reverse complement strand
TCCTGGGCCAGGCGGACCAGGGCATCGTAGACACTGGCGTCGCCATGGGGGTGAAAACGGCCCAGGACATCACCGATGGTGGTCGCGCTCTTGCGGTGGGGCTTGTCCCAGGTGAATCCTTGCGTATACATTGAATAAAGGATTCGGCGGTGGACAGGCTTGAGTCCGTCGCGCACATCGGGGAGGGCGCGGTCGGAAATCACGCTCATGGCGTAATCGATAAATGATTTTTTCATCTCTTCATCGAGATCAACGGGTATAACCAGATTGTCGGGGTTCTGAAAAGCCTCATCCACAGCTACTTCGCGCATCTTGTAATGATTAATGTTTTTTGGCTCCAACGCCATTTGTTCCTCCCTGCCGGCCGGAAAATACGATCGGAATATAATGAAATCGATGGGGTTCTTACTGCATTAATTCTATCATAAAGGGACGTGCTCCGCCCTCTGCGACGAGAGCGCGGATCGTGTTAAGCTGGTGAAGAAAGATCGACAGAAACGACTCACCGCCAAGTAAAAGGGAGCGAGATGAAGGAAAACAGTCAGACAGGTCAGCTAGTTGTCCAAAAGCCTTGGCAAGGCAGTTGTGAAAGGAAGAAAAAATGTTGTGACGGGGAGCCTTTCACTTTGCTTCTTACCTATGCCAGCGATATCCTCCACTCAGAGGGCATGCAAAGCGAGAAGAATTACCGCCAGCACAGAGACGTGAGTTGTTATGAGCACTCAATTGCGGGCGCATTGATGAGCGTAAGGCTGGCCAGCTTTCTTCGGATCAAGCTTAACATGAGAAGCCTGGTACGTGGAGCCCTGCTGCATGACTATTTTCTCTACGACTGGCATGACGCGGATAAGAGCCATCGTTTTCACGGTTTCATTCACGCCAGGCGGGCCTTGAGGAACGCGGAACGCGATTTTACCCTCACGGCCATTGAGCGGGATATTATTGTCAAGCACATGTTTCCACTCAATCCCCGACCGCCCCGCTTCAGGGAAAGCCTCATCGTCATTGTGGCGGACCGCATCTGTGCCTTCCGTGAAATTCTGTCGCCTGCCGTGACGCGAATAAAAAAAACGGAGAAGATGAGCAACGATGCAAATTGAAAGCTGGTTCTTGTGGTTTGTAGCCTACAGCGTGATGGGATGGATCTACGAAACAACGCTTTGCTCCATCATGCAGAAACACTTTGTCAACCGCGGTTTTCTCAACGGTCCCTACTGCCCGATTTATGGCGGCGGTGCAGTGCTGGTCATTCTGCTGCTCGGTGGCTTACGAAGCCCTCTCCTGCTTTTTCTGGCAGCCGCCCTTTTGACCGGTACCCTGGAATACCTGACCTCCTGGGCCATGGAAAAGCTCTTTCACGCGCGTTGGTGGGATTACTCGGAAAAGAAGTTCAACATCAAGGGCCGTGTCTATTTGAAAGGGGTCATCGTATTCGGTCTGTTCTCTCTCATCCTGATCCATTATTTGCACCCGCTCGTAGCCTCCCTGACGGCAAGGATACCGGCAAAGGTGCGTATCGCCATGGCCCTGGTTTTTTTCTCCCTGTTCCTTATCGACATGGTGTACACCTTAATCAAATTTGCTGAATTCGAGAAAATCCTCCAGCGCATGGCCGAATCCATGAACGGGGCCGTTCACTCAGTCAAAACACTCTACGAGAGGGCCAATTCAGCTTCTTCTGTCACCTTTCACCGGGTTAATTCCCAAGTACGCCGGATGATTCTTTCCTTCCCCAAATTGACCTCCACCCGCTACAACGAAAGCCTGAAGAAACTAAAAGCTCTCATCCGGTATGAGAAAAAATAGCTGAAGAACCCACCTCCCTACAGGGGCGTCTTTTTGATAACGGCCATCCGTCTGGGGTAGGAAGAAGGTGTCGGGCCGGTTTTCTTGATCAGGACCAGGGAACGCGGCTTATCCGTTCCGGGCAAAGAATAGGGGATCACCCGGTCAAGGCATCCTTTGAGCAGGCGGATGGCCTGGGCGGCTTCCTTCGTCTCATCCTCCTCCCCCTTCATGGCGATCAGACAACCTCCAGATTTGACAAAGGGCAGGCAGAGCTCGACCAGGACAGACAGGGCGGTGAGTGCGCGGGCCAGGGCAAGATCGAACTGATCTCGGAAAGACCCGGTCCTGCCCAGCTCCTCCGCTCTCCCCTGAACAACCGTTACTTGATCCAGTTC
>JAAZGN010000268.1 GCA_012511185.1 Clostridiaceae bacterium | reverse complement strand
GCCATGGCCCACGCGTGACCAAACATCGTTTGAGAAGAAGCCATGCTCATTGTCTAAGCGCTCGCCGCAAATGACATGGAGTTGGGGCCAGAGCCTAGCTAGGTGATCCAGGCCCTGCTGGTGCGCCGTCACTGGTGCATAGAGCATCTGCGAAGAAGAAAGCCGTGAGTTGAAGCCCCAGCGGTTGAAGAACTTCTCGAACTGGCTGCCGCCACCGAGGAAATCGTCCACGAATACGATGGTATCGACGGCACCCTTGTCCATCAACTCAACCCCGCGCCACGGCCACACCATGCTGCTGGAGTGGCAGCGCAGCAGGCGTTGAAGCCGGCGCATCACCAAAGGGCCCGATTTGGTCGGTGGATCGTCATCACAAATAACCGGAACTAGGCGAACCTTGTGATTACCGCGCGTGAGCAAGTCACTCAGATGCAGGTCATGCTCATCAGGGAAGAGCTGACGACTGATGTTTCCCCGGAACAAGGACACCAGGCCGGCTTCGAACTGTTTGCGTGAGCGGAGGTTCAAGCAGTACAGCAGTGCAGCCGCAAAAAAGCGCTCTTCTGGGCTGGTGAACTGACGGGTCCAGTTCTCGTAGCTGGCGCTGGAGATGGGCCAGATATGCGCATCGATCAACTTTTGGGAGTCCGAAAATACGGAAGATGAAAAAGCAGCGCTGCATTCAGGGATACGCACTCGTCAACCATTGATTGCCGAAAGCCTAAGCAGACCCTATACAGGCCATTAGTGTCAACTCATTTTACCTGCGCCCCCTATCAGCTAAACCAGCATTTAAGGAAAGTTTGATCAAGCCCATCCCATGCCCAACACCACTTGCAGAACAAGTAGTCGACAATGACGGCATGAATCATGCTCGCTCTCGGCGATGCCGAGCACGTTGGCAATCGCAAGCGCACACTGCGGGAAGATTTTTCTCGCGGAAGTTGATCAACTTCAGACAAGTACTTCTCCCGCCATGAGTCCCGTTCGCACTATCCCCAAGAACCACCTGGTCGTCACCGGCCGACACGCCACTGCTCGCACAAAAGGCGGCTCCGCCGACTTCGAGTCCACGCTGGAGAAGGAGTACATGCTCCTTCTCGACTTCGATCCGCGCGTGGTGCGCTACGAAGCCCAGCCTGTTCGCCTACCGCTGTCCAAAGGCCGCAGCTACGTGCCAGATCTTCTGGTCACCTATGACGCCGACCTGTCCGAGGACCGGATCACCTGTGAACTGGTCGAGGTCAAAGCGCAATCCGATCTGGACAAGAATGCCGAAGACTACCGCGAGAAGTTCGAGACAGCCGAGGAGTACTGCGAGGAACGCGGCTGGCGCTTCGTCATCCGCACCGAACACGATATCCGCACGCATCGCCTTCAGGCACTGAAGTTCCTGAGACGCTACCGCAATCTGGAAGCCGATCCGGAGCGGGAAGCGCAGTTGCTTGAGGCAGTCACACGAACGGCAGGCCGCTGCACCGTCACGGCGCTGCTGGAAGCCATCGCCAGGTCACCGGAAGAACGCGCCCATTACGCCGCTCCGCTCTGGCGCTTGGTCGCAATGCAGCACATCAAGATCGATCTGGACGCTATGATTCGACCGGACTCCATCGTCTGGCTTGAGGACTGACCATGCCGCGCCCGCCGAAGAACACCGCCGCGTTGCCGGTCATGTT
>JAAZGN010000161.1 GCA_012511185.1 Clostridiaceae bacterium | reverse complement strand
GGGTTCAGGAAGGCATCCCAGGTTTTCCAGTGCCAGACAGATGGCCCCGGTGCGCGGTTTTTTTGCCTTGGCGATGAACTCAACCTGCAGGGAATCTGCGTAGGTGCGGGCGCGTTCCATACCTGCGTTGGATACGATGACGGGCACCAGGCCGGCATCTTGGATTTTCTCGATGATTGCGGCCGCCTCCGGGGCACACGCATGGCTTCCGTGGCAGGCAAGCGTAGTGTCGATGTCGACCAGAGCGACGCGAAAGCCGGATGAAACAAGCTGGTCGTAATCAATCGCAAGGGGGGAGCTGACGATCAAATCAGGGAAGAAAAACGACCGGACGCATCGGGACAGGGCGGAGCACTCTTGACTGTCAGATGCGGTTTCAGGATTGATCGACATAATCACCTCGAAAAAATGTATGGTTTTGTGTGTTGCCACACCGACATCTTACGATACTCTATCACGTGCCTTCGCTCAACCGTCGGAGGCTTCGGTTGCGGCAGGTTCTTGTTTCCCGTAAAATGACTTCATGGCAAGCAGTCGGCAACAAGCTGGAGGTAGAGATGATAAGTGCGGGTGATTTTCGCAACGGAACAGGATTTGTACTGGATGGGCAACCCTGCCAGGTCATTGAGTTTCAACATGTCAAACCGGGCAAGGGCTCAGCTTTTGTCCGCGTCAAGTTCAAGAACCTGCAGACGGGGAGCGTGGTTCAAAAAAGCTTCAACCCCTCCGACAAGTATGAGCCGGTCCAGCTGGAAAACAGGGATATGGCCTACATTTACCAGGATGGAAATCTCTTCTATTTTATGGATCAGTCAAGCTACGACCAGATCCCGATCGGGCGTGACAAACTGGAACATGCGCTGCCCTTCCTCAAGGAAGGGATGACCGTTCGCGTCGTCTCATGGGAGGGTCAAATCCTCGAAGTCGATATGCCCAATACGGTCGAGCTCGAGATTGTTGAATGTGAACCGGCTGTCCGCGGCGATACAGCGCAAAGTGCGAGCAAGAACGCGACCCTGGAAACGGGCGCTGTCATCCGCGTTCCGCTATTTGTCAACCAAAATGAAATCGTGCGTATCGACACCCGTACAGGGGAGTACATGGAGCGCGCCTGAGCATGGACAGCGACAGCCGTCAGTTCTCCATTAAAGGTGAGCGCACCATGTCGCAGGGCTTCATTGCCCAGTACGCGGCGGAGGCGGCGCTTCATACGCCGGGTGTCAGCGGTTTGAATACAGGAATCGCTTCAGGATTGAAGGAAGCGATCGGCCTTGTGCCCGAGGGCCGCGGTGTCCGCGTTTCCTTTCGCAGCGGGGAATCGGATGATGTCGTGATCACCGTCTACCTGGATGTCCTCTACGGCCATGTGATGCCCGAAATCGCCTGGTCTGTCCAGGAACGCGTCAAACGGGACGTCGAACGGTTCACGGGATTAAATGTTGACGCAGTCAATGTTCACGTTGTCCGGGTAACGGAGGGCGGGGCTGCGCCGCAGGAAGATCTCTCCCTTAAAGCGGAGCAGGAGGATTATCTATGAGCCGTTGGACCAGGACCATATTAATCGTATTTTCATTTCTTTTGTCGGTATTGTTCCTGATCGGTCTCCTCATGATCATCAGCACCGATATCCTGACCGGAATGATTACCCTTATCCTTGATGTGGCGCAAAAGCAGCCAGCCAAAACCATAGCCATCGTGACGGGGCTTGTCGGCTTCCTTATCTCGGTTATTGCCCTGATTGTTTCCGTTATGGCGGGACGTCTTCGAAAAACAAGGATTCGTTCCAATGAGATCGGATACATTGAAATCGGTGTCGAGGCGATCGAAAATATCGCGCTCAATTCGGCCAAGATCTCCCAATCGGGTGTTAAGACCGCCAAGGCACGGGTTTCACCGGCCAAGGGCGGTAAACTGTCTGTTCGGATGATCATCCAGGCCTTCTCCGATGTTGAAATCCCCATGATGATGGCCCGCGTTCAGGAGCGTGTCAAAAAGGATATTGAGAAATACACGGGCATCGAAGTGGACAGCGTCGAAGTTCGTGTCAGCCGGGTGGAAACAGTCGCGCCGAGGGTGGAGCGGTAGACCATGCAGAGGCCAGACCAAGCCGGAAAACCGAACCGGGGCGGGCGTCCCCCTTTGTCATCGGGTGTTGTAGGCGCCCTGATTATGTTCGTTTTTGCTCTTCTGTGGGTTATCTTCGGCTTCTGGAAACTTTTATTCATCCTGGTCCTGACCCTGGTGGGATATTACGTCGGCTTCCGTTACTTTTGTGATCGCGATGCCATCCGGAAACTGATCGATCGGATCCTTCCGCCGGGCATGTTCCGCTAGGAAGGAAAGAGGGTATGAGCCGGCACACAGCGCGGGAAAAAGCTTTGAAATTCCTCTACCAGCTTGAGATCAGACGGGGCAGCCGGGAAGATCAGCAGGAGGGCTTCTTTCAACTCGAACCCCTGAATGACGAGATGGACCGTGCCTATTTTGACCGGCTGATCAGGGGTGTAGGCGACCACCGTTCTTCCATCGATTCCATTATCGCCGGCTACCTGCGCGGCTGGACCATGGACCGGCAGCTCCTGATCGACCTTTCCATATTGAGACTGGCTGTTTTTGAGATCCTCTTTGATACGGAGGTCCCCCCTGAAATAGCGATATCGGAAGCTGTTATTTTTGCCAACGACTACGGGACCGATCAATCGCGGTCCTTTATTAACGCAGTATTGGGAAGTATCGAAAAAAATGAGCAGCGGCTTGCCGAAACGGTTGGCGGGTCGGAGGATGGCTAGTTCATGGATGGTGTGTTCACGGTAACAGGGCTGAACCAGGCAGTCAACGACCGCCTGTCCAGTGATCCCGAGCTGGCTAAGGTAAGAGTACGGGGTGAGATTTCGGGCCCGAAAAAATATCCCTCGGGCCACGTTTATTTCACTTTGAAAGACGAATACGCGTCGGTGTCCTGTGTGCTCTTTCGGCAGGTGGCGGGAAATGCCCCTGCAAACATCCGCGAAGGCATGCAGGTACTCCTTCTTGCGCGGACAAACCTTTACGACAAAAGCGGGCGGTTTCAACTCATCGTCGATGGTATCCAGGAAGAAGGTATCGGCGACCTTTACCGCCGATTCCTCGAATTAAAGGAACGGCTGGCACGTGAAGGCCTCTTCGATGAGAAGAATAAAAGAGCCATCCCCTTTATACCCTGGCGCATTGTCGCCATCACGTCGGAAGCGGGAGCCGTGATCCGCGACATCATCCATGTGTTGCGGCGGCGGTTTCCCGGAGTACGCCTGCTCCTGATCCCCGTTCCTGTCCAAGGGCCGGGGGCCGAGCGGGAGATTGCGGCGGCCATTGAGATTGCCAATCTTCTCGCCCTGGGTGATCTGATCATCGTCGGCAGAGGCGGCGGGTCCCAGGAAGACTTGCAGCCTTTCAATGAGGAGGTGACTGCGCGGGCGATTGCCTCGTCCGCCATTCCGGTCATCTCTGCTGTCGGTCACGAGACCGACTATACCATCGCCGATTTTGCCGCCGATCTCCGGGCGCCGACACCTTCAGCGGCAGCTGAGCTTGCGGTACCGGTCAAGGAAGATATCCTGCTGAAAATTGATCAGCTGGCATCATCCATGGAGCAGACCCTGACAGCCCGGATCGATTCCCAGTTGAAGCGGATCGCCGACCTGTCAACGCGGCCGGTTCTCGTGCACCCGGCTGCCATTATTGACCGCCACCGCGCCAGGATGGAGCTGCTCGGTCACCGCCTGCTTTTCGCCTGGGGCAGGTTGGAAGACAAGGAACACGGC
>JAAZGN010000160.1 GCA_012511185.1 Clostridiaceae bacterium | reverse complement strand
GATCGTAACCGGTCAGTGTACACCCCGGCGCTTCGCTGGGACAATTTGCAGGAAACCTGCGTCTAGCAGCACGCACGCCCAGTCAGAGTTATTGGGGGCGGCAAGACAACTGACGCCTGACCATGAGAAGTTCATGCCCCACCACCCCGTCCTTCGGGTTGAAAAATACAACATCGCATTATTTTGCATGTAAGGAGCTGCGGAAGAACGTCCCACATGCCTCTCCGCTTTTCTTGATACAGTCACCCAACCCTCTTCCGCCATTAGACAGATGACACCTGAAAGTAACGTGCAACCCGAAAATCCGCCAACGGCCAAGTTTTCCAAACAACTGGACATCATCAATCCCCATTGTGCAGGGCTTGACCTTCACAAGGACATCATCTGGGCGTGCACCGCTCCCTTCCGGGACGGCATTGCGCCGGAGGTGGTCACCTTCCCCACCCATACCGAAGGCCTGCAACAGCTTGTCAGCCATCTCAAGACAAGGCGGGTCACCACTGTCGCCATGGAGTCCACCGGCGTCTACTGGCTCATGCCATACCTGACCCTGCTTGACGCGGACCTCGCCCCCTGCCTTGTCAACCCAAGCGACGTGAAGAACATCAAGGGCCGCCCAAAGAGCGACCGCGCCGACAGCGTATGGATTTGCCGTCTTCACACTTACGGGCTCCTGCGCGCCTCCTTCATCGCGCCCCCCCAAATCTTGAACCTGCGCAACCTGTGCAGTACCCGCGAGAAGCTCATCGTCGAAGCCGGCAGCGCCATCCAGCGCATGAACAACGAACTGGTCAAGATGAACCTACGCCTGGACGGCGTATTAACCGATATCGGCGGGAAGAGCGGGATGCTCGTGATGGAGGCGATCATCCGGGGCGAGCGGTCACCTGATGCACTCTACGCCCTTCTTGCATCTCAAATTAAAGACAGGGGCAAAGAAAAGATCATCCCCCTCTTGACCGGGAGGTATGACGAGTTCAGCATATTCAGCCTTGAAACGTGGTACTCCCTCCACAAGAGCATCCAGCAGAACATCGAACGGGTGAACGAAAAAATTTACCAGCTCCTGCAAAGCCTCCCGAAGAAGGCCAGCGCCTCGAACCTGCCGCCCGTAAAAAAAAACTACCGTGAGGACTACCTTAATTTCCCTCATCCCCTGCGTCCAATATTCTATGAAATCTTCGGCCACGACCTTACCCAGCTGCCCGGAGTGGGGGCGGACCTGCTCCTGACGCTGGTCTCAACGGTCGGAACCGACCTGTCTGCCTGGCCTGATTCCAAGCATTTCACATCCTGGCTTGGACTCGCCCCCGTCAACCGGGAGAGCGCCGGGTATCGCAAGAGCGGAAAGACCAAGCGCACCAGCAACCCCCTGGCCAACGCCTTCAAAATGGCGGCCATGTCCGCCGCGCGCACCCAAACCTACCTGGGTGAGAACGCCCGAAGGCTGCGCATACGCATCACACCAAAAAAGGCCAAGGTGGCGACCGCCAGGAAACTTGCTGAAATCGTCTTTAACATCATCCGCCATGACATGCCGATGCATGTCAAGACAATGGAGGAATACGAGATGAGAAGAAAAAAACGTGAAATCCAACATTTCGTCAAAAGCCTGAACAAGTTCTCCAAAGACGGCGAGCTCATGCCGGAAGTCCTTGAGGAGATCCAGCGGCAGAACACAAACTTCACAACCACAGTTGCCATATAACCTGGCGGCGCGCGAGCATAAGTCCCCTCTCACCCTGCCGCCCTGCATTTCAACCTTGGGCAAGGACGAATCGAAAATTACTATGGTGATTCAATCCCGTGGTCAGTGTGATTGAGCCGGCTACCCGAACATTTTTTGGTGGAACGTATAACGTTGCCCCGTATAGGAGAATGGCTTCCAAGCATTGCGTCTTTAGCCAAGAAAACCTGGCCGGCTACTTGCCCATTTCTTCACGACGGAGATGAAAAAGGACTTAACCCGCATCGAGTCAACGACAATGCCATCGATACTGTGAATGCTGTTTTACACTAGAATGGTTTTTTCGAGGAAAAGCAGCATGGGTGATTTTTGTTTAGAATCAAGCCCCCTTCCTTATTTTCTAACCTCATTGTGCAAAACAGGTTGCATTGTTTGCTGACGGCTAATTCACCACCTTTTTCGAGGAAAGATTGTCGTTTTTGTCAGATCGAAGCCCTACAATGTTTCATAGGAGTAACCACTCCGGTGGGGTAAACACCGGGGACAATTTGCAGGAAACCCACGGCCAGTCGCCGCCCAGCCATCCGACCTTGATTTCCGCCGACCTTTGCGGCAACGTGTTTCATAGGAGTAACCACCCCGGTGGGGAAAACACCGGGGACAATTTGCAGGAAACCCACGCCCGCCGCCGCCCAGCCATTACACATAAG
>JAAZGN010000159.1 GCA_012511185.1 Clostridiaceae bacterium | reverse complement strand
TGGAGCCTGCGGACAGATTCGAACTCCCGACCTGCCGCTTACAAGGCGGCTGCTCTACCAGCTGAGCTACGCAGGCGCGCAGCCTGTATGGTACCCGATGCCGCTTTTTCTGTCAATATGAAGCCCCTCGCGGTCTGATCAACCGCTTTCTCCCCTGCGCGACAATTTGCTCCCCTTTCCGTTAGAATGAGGAAGACTTTACTTTGGGGGGCAAACATGAGGATCTTTACGGAAAAAATGAAAGAAGTGCTGGCGTCCGTTCTACCGGTCACCTTATTTGTTGTCGTTCTGCATTTGTCAGTCACCCCCCTGACCGGCATGCAGATTGGCCAGTTCCTTCTCGGCGCCTTCCTCGTTCTGGCAGGCCTGTCGATTTTCCTGGTCGGGGTCGATCTGGGCGCCACTCCCATCGGCCGGCACAGCGGACGCGTCCTGGTCAACACGGGGAAACTCCCCCTTTTACTGGCGGGCGGCCTCCTTCTTGGCTTTTTGATCTCCGTTGCTGAACCCGACCTGCAAATCCTGGCAACCCAGGTCCAGCAGTTGACAGGCGCTTCCATCACCAAATGGCAGATGGTGATCGTCGTATCGATCGGTGTCGGCCTGCTGGTCATGGTCGGTTTTTGGCGGATTATCAGGCAGGTACGGTTGCGTTACGTCATTTGGGTCACCTATGCCTTGATCCTCGTTTTAGCCATACTGAACAAACCCATCTTCCATGATTTCGCCTTCGACGCGTCCGGCGCTACAACGGGCGCCATCACCACACCCTTCATTCTGGCCCTTGCCGCCGGCGTCGCCCAGATCACGGCCTCCAGGCGTGAAGACGCCAGAGATCAGTTCGGCATCGTCGGTCTGGCTTCTGCCGGCGCCATCCTGGCCGTACTGGCCCAGGGAGCCCTGCAAAAATCTTTCAATCCCTCCCCGCCATCCGGTTCAGGATGGCAGGCGCCCGCGTTCTTTTTCGAACCCTTCAAACAGGCTACCGGAACTGCCTTTTTGGATTCACTGCTCAGTATCGCACCACTAGTGCTTATTTTCTTCCTCCTCCACATCACACTTCTGACCCTGCGAAGGCGTGAAATAACGCGCATCTACATCGGCATGTTCTTCTGCTATTTAGGCGTGGTTATCTTCATGGTCGGGGTCATGGGCGGTTTCATGCCGGCAGGGCACCTGATCGGGACAGAGTTGGTGATGAAAAACAAACCCTTTCTCACGGTCATCGCGGGCTTCTTCCTGGGCATGGCGACCGTCATCGCCGAGCCCGCTGTCCATGTCCTGACCTTGTCGGTCGAAGAAGAAACGGATGGCGTCATCCCCCGCAAAGTTGTCCTGGCCTTCCTTGCTGCCGGCGTCGCTTTTTCCGTCGCCCTGGCTGTCATCCGCATCTATATCGAGGGGCTCGAACTCTGGCACATCCTGCTGCCCGGTTACACCTTGATTATGATCATGAGCTATTTCACTCCTGACCTTTTTCTGGGTATTGCTTTTGACGCCGGAGGCGTCGCCTCGGGTCCCATGACAGCAACCTTTATCCTTGCCTTTACCCAGGGAATCGCCGCGGGGGTCCCCCAGGCGGATTTGTTGCTGGACGGGTTCGGAGTCGTCGCCCTGGTTGCCATGGCGCCTCTGATCACCTTGCAAATTCTTGGACTTATCTCGGTCTGGCGCGGCAAAAAACAAAGACGCCGCGACATCACGGCGAAGGAGGTGGCGGATGCCGCCACTGAAAAGGAGGAAGACCACCATGCTGAACAGTGAGACAAAGACAGACGGTCCGCTCTGCCTGCTGACTGTCATCTCGGATCCGGGCAAGGCGAATGCCATGGCGCGGTTTGCGCTCCAGAATGGCGCACAGATGGCCTACCATTTTTACGCGCACGGCACAGCGCCCGGTCATCTTCTGGCCTTGCTGGGCTTGTCAGGCGTCCGTCGTGAAATGATCACGCTCACGGTCCCGGAAGATCAGGGGAACGCCTTGCTGGAAAAGCTCTGTCATCAGTTTCATTTCGACAGGGACATGAGTGGGATCGCCTTTCTCCAGAAGATGGATTCCGATGGTCAAAAATCCGTGGCCGAGTACGCCTATGTCATGATCGTCGCTGTCGTCAATGAAGGAGATGGTGAATACGTGATCGAGAGCGCCCGGCGCTGCCACCCGGTGGGTGCCACCATCCTGCGGGCACTCGGGACTGCCGACCACAGTAAGAAAACCTTTGATTTTGAGATCGTTCCGCAAAAGGAAGTGGTCTTAATCATCGCAAGGATCTGTCATATTGACGCCCTTCACCAGGCAATCTATCAGGATCTGTGCTCGGATCAACCGGGCCGCGGCATCCTTTTCTCCCTGGCACTCGACCGGGTGGCCGGCCTCCTCGATAGGGTCCCCGACTGTGCCGAATCAGAGGAGACAGCACAGGATCACCCCGAAACGGTGTGGGAAGATGACCGTTTTGCCCTCTTTGTGGTCGCCGGCCGCGGCCATACCTCCCAGGTCATGGAATGCGTTGAAGGTGCTGGAGGCACGGGAGCAACCATCCTGCACTGCCGCCTGGCAACGCCGGAATCAGGGGGCTGGTACGGCAGGCTCGGTGATCCTGAAAAAGAGATTGTCCTGGTCATCGAAGAATCGGAAAAAACGCGCAGAATCCGTGAAAAACTGGAGAAGCCCTCAGATGATCCGGAGACACAGCCCTACCCGGTCGGTCAGCTGCAAGTTGTCCGCTTCAACCAACTGTCAGAGATCAGGGACGCTCCGTGACGTAATACTGCAGAATGGCGTTTGCCACGGCCTGGCCGATGGCCTGCCGCCCTTCCCGGGAAGTCATGATCTTGCGGTCGCTGTCATTGGACAGGTAACCCGGAACCAATGAAACCGAGACATAATTGGTCAGGCGCAGGACCGCCATGTCTTTTTCCGCGCCGGCACTCACCTGATCCCCGGGTTGGAGCAGAGGTTCCATCTGGGCCAGGGATGCTTTGAGAAGCGAAGCCAGCCGGGCCCGCCCCTCGCTGTCAATATTGGAATAATTGGGAGCCAGTTCCTGGGCGTCCTGGCCTTCGGCATAGCCATTGTTGACCTCGCTGACAAAGGAGGATGACATGAAATAAGCCTGCGTTCCCTGCTTCTGCGGGTCATTGATATCAAAGGCCAGGGACAGGTTGATGAAGATGATGTCCGCGAACTGCGACTCGATGTCGTAGAGGATACGGAGCTGCGGTGGTGTCCCGATTGAACCAAAAAGGCCGCGACCGCCTGACGAAGCGCTGTTCTGGTTGATCCGGATGATATCACCCATAAGCAGTCGCAGGTTGTCGGGAATTTCGCGCTCATAACCGTTTGCCACGGCTGCATCCCCGTAGCGGAGCAAGGCAATATCAGCTGCCATGGCCACAGTCCGGAATAAAGAGAACTCCTCATCTGTGGTCCGTGTCATTACTACGGTCGCCCCATAGCCTGCCAGCGCCTTTTCAGCTTCCATGGCCATGTCAAGGACAAGGGTTTTTTCCATGACGGCACTGGTACCGGAACCCCACACAGCACCCGTATCAGCACCTCCGTGTGAGGCGTCCAGGATAACAGTAATGCCTTGGAGCGGTTCAGGTGAGGTCGCCTGACCGATGTAGGACAACAGATCGGGAGCGTGCAGGACGGGAACGGACAAGGCCTCTGGCCACACCCGCAGTGACGTTCCCCCTGCCGGCAGCGAATCGGCTTCGTTGCCCGCAACGGGAAGTTCCTTGAGAGGGGCCCCGGAAGCTTCCGTTTTATCCGGATCTTCGCTTGCCTGGCTGTCACCCGGAACTTGACCGTTACCATTTTCGTCAGGTTTGGTAACGACAGGGTCGGTTTCCTGGCCCGGATCGATTTGAAACCGTTTGGCCCCGCGAACCGGCCGGGGCAGAACACCGAAAGCGGATAGAAGTAAAAGAAGGCTGCTGATCAGCACCATAACGAAGACAAAGCGGCTGCCTTTCCTCCTTGGCATGGCTTAGCCTCTTTGGTTTTTTGTGCCGAGTTGCTCGATGATCTCTTGCAGGCGGGCAGCGTAGCCGCTGATCTCTTCCTGGTCCTGGCCTTCGATCATGATGCGGATCAGCGGCTCGGTCCCCGACTTGCGGATAAGCAGTCTGCCAGCCTCACCCAGTTTCTCACCGGTCAAGCGGACCGCTTCCGCAAACTGTGGATGGTCAATAATGGTGTCCGCCCGGCCCTGATCCACCCGGACATTGACCAGAACCTGAGGGAAAAGTTCAATCAATTTTCTCATTTCACTCAGGCGGACGTCCCGGCCCTGGCTGGCGACCGCCCGCAAAAACCGCAGGGCCGTCAGCTGGCCATCCCCCGTCGTCGCGTCGTCAAGCAGGATGACATGGCCGCTTTGCTCTCCGCCCAGGGACAGCCTCTCCCTCAGCATATGCTCCAGGACATAGCGATCGCCAACTGCCGTACGGACAAGCTGGTAGCCTGCGCGCTCCGCCATCTTTTCAAGTCCCAGGTTGCTCATGACGGTCGCAACAATGGTTTTTTGTGCCAGCATGCCCCGCTGATCCAGATCGCGCGCCAGCAAGGCCATCATGACATCGCCATCACACAGTCCGCCCTGGTCGTCGACGGCAATCAGGCGGTCCGCGTCACCGTCAAAGGCAAGTCCAAGATGAGCGCCCGACCCGAGGACATGAGCCACAAGATTTTTCGTATTGGTCGATCCGCAGTTCCGGTTGATGTTGAAACCATCCGGCTCGACACCCAGAGCTGTGACTTCAGCGCCCAGGGCCCTGAACAATTCCGGTGCCGTTTGGAAGCTGGCGCCGTTGGCACAATCGATGACAAGCCGCATTCCTGTAAGATCAAGACCGGCGATTGAAAGTAAATGGTTCTTATAGTCCTCCGCTCCCTTGTCATAATCCGTCAGACGTCCTACGCGATCACCGACAGGCCTGTCCATGTCATCGAATCCGGCAATAATCATGGCCTCGATGGCTTCTTCGGTCTCATCGGGCAGCTTGAAGCCCCCGGCTGAAAACAACTTGATCCCATTGAATTCGTAGGAGTTGTGTGAAGCAGATATCATGGCACCCGCGTCAGCGCCGAGCTTGTGCGTCAGCCAGGCGACGCCGGGCGTTGCGATCACGCCTGCATCAATGACATCGGCGCCGGCGGAGGTGATTCCCGCGATCAGGGCCGAACCCAGCATCCCACAAGAAATACGCGTATCAGCACCGACGATAAAGGTCGGTTTATGGTGTGTCTCCTCAGTCAGAACCAGGGCGCCCGCGAAGCCCAGCGAAAAGGCCAGGTCAGGCGTCAGCTCCCAGTTTGCCACGCCGCGGACACCGTCCGTTCCAAACAATTTTTCCATCTTCGTCCTCAAGCGCCTTTCTTCATTTCATACAAAAAGCGGTCCCCTTTCTGCCTGTATGACAGGCAGGAGGACGGCTTTCTTCACTCCAGTTCGAAAATATTGACCGTCACTGTCGCGGGGAAGAGCAGCTCGGTCTTGGTGTAAAGCAAGGTATTGGTATCAATTTTGACTGGCAGCTGAATCGGTCCCGTCCGGCTGACTTCACTGACGTCAATATAGGCGGAAATCCTGGCCAGAGTGATGTCCGCCAGCACCTGCTGTCTGCCGCGCAAAGTGATTTGCACATTGGTGACGGGGTAGCTCTGGATGCCGAAGCCCTGTTCGGCCGCCTGGTCGACACCAAAATGCGCAAGCGGAACGGTGAAGGTCTTGGTCGTCACAGGGTTGACCGTTACCTGGACATAGAGCCAAATGAAACAGGCCAGCACCAGGGCAACAATCGCAAGCCCGACCCGTTGTTTACGGGACAGGAGAGAGCCGGAGCTCCTTCGCCTTGCGATGCCCCTGCTGCGCTTTTTGCCCGCAACCGCCGCAGGTTCCGAAGCCGCGTTCTCGCTGTCACTTTGTTCGCGAAAATCGTGTGTCGACAGGATTTCGTTATTCGGAGGTGCCTGCTGGCGAAAGGCCAGCCGCTTCTTGGTCCATTGGCGGAACCTGCTCCTCAGCGTCTTGACCTCACCGACCTGCTCCATGCCCAAAAGCTGGTGTAACTGGGTGCGCAGCGCGTTCCCGTTGCCCAGAACATGAAGAACGCCCCCCACGGCGATACCGATCGACCCTCTTTCTTCCGAGACAACGATGGCAATGGCATCGCCCATCTCACTGACGCCCACAGCTGCACGGTGCCGAAGGCCGAAGTCACGGCGCAGGTGGTAATTGTCGGATAAAGGAACATGAACGCGGGCCGCGGCGATTCTGCCATCCCGGATCAGAACAGCGCCATCGTGAAGCGGCGACCCGGTGTAAAATATCTGCCTCAGCAGGGCCGAAGTGACATTGGCATCAATCCGGACCGCGTTTTCCTGCTCGTGGAACTCACCGAGCCGCGTGTCGCGCTCAACAATAATGAGGGCGCCTGTCCTTGTCTCCGCCATCCATTCACAGGCGCTGACAATGGCTTCGATCATCTGGTGCGAGCTCATCCCTCCCGGGGAGACATCCCAGCTGATAAAAGACAGACGGTTCCGGCCCACCGCCTCCAAGGTCCGCCGAAGCTCGGGTTGAAAAATTACGATGATGGCGATGGCCAGGATGGAGATGGTCCGGCTGAGCATGAAGCCGATGGTGCTGAGCCCGACGGCGTTTGCGACAAAGGCGAAGATAATGATCAGCAGGATGCCGCGAAGCAGCTGCCAGGCCCTCGAATCCCGCAACAAAAGCAGGATGAAGTAGAGAACAAGCGCCGTGATGGCGATGTCGAAAAGCGCGATGACAATGTCAAGAGGACCGCCCAAAAAGAGCAGGCCGTCCGACAGACTGTAACGCAATTCATTGAAAAACTAGCCGATTTTTGAAAATAAATTGGAAGGCAAAGGCGCTCCTCCGCTCTTTTTGATGCATCAAAATCTTTTTTTTATCTTATCATACGGAAAGACCTTTCACTGTTTGACAACAAGGACTACCCGCTGGTATCATTCCACATGTCGTGTAATTGACAATGCCGATTAGTGTAACGGTAGCACACCTGACTCTGACTCAGTTTGTCCGGGTTCAAATCCTGGATCGGCAGCCAAAACCCCGGGCCACCAGCTCCGGGGTTTTATTTTTCCCTCCTTCTGACAAAGTCATCCCGCCACGCAAGAAGGAAAGCAGGAAAGGGCAGGCCGGCCAGCTCGCTGATGCAGATCCGGTCCAGGGCATCCTCAGCGGAAGATGGAGCGTCACACAGGGTATAACCGGCCTGGCCCGCAAGTTCGGCTTCCCAAAATGCCATCTCCCAGACACGATGGGAAAAGACCGCCCGCCTTTCACCGACGCAGGTCAGCTCAAAATCTGTCAGGCCCGTCTTGGCTTGAACTTCCTCCCTGACGCGGACACGCCCTTCTCCTGTAATTTTGCCTTCAAAACAGAAAAACTCGAAGAGACCGGACAGGAGGCCCTGGGGGCGGCGCCGGCAGAGGACCTGCTCACCATCGTGGATCAGAACATAGGTAAGAGAAGTAACGGGTCTGTCCTGTCCTCTGCGCCTTATGGGGTACCGGGTAACAGTTGAAAGGGAAAAAGCCCGGCAAAACCCGTTGACGGGGCAGCTGGAACAAAATGGTGTGGACGGAAGGCAGACGGTTGCACCCAGTTCCATCAAGGCTTCGCTGAAATCACCGGCCCGCCTGCGGGGAAAGAGCTCCGCCACACGCGCCCGCACGGCGCGCTGCCCTTTCGGGTCGCCCTGAACATGCGGGACGGCGTCAAGCCTGGCCATCACGCGGACCACGTTACCGTCAACCGCCGGCTCGGCAAGGTCATAGGCAAAGGAGAGAATGGCACCGGCTGTATAGGGGCCGATGCCAGGTAGATTCAGCAGGTCCGCCTTGTTGCGGGGCAGAACGCCCTCGTATTGATCCACGACCCTGCCGGCCAAAGCCAGAAGGTTTTTTGCACGGCGGTAATAGCCAAGGCCCTCCCAGTATTTCAAGACCTCTGTCTCATCCGCGACCGCCAGGGTTTCAATATCCGGGAAGCGCGCCATAAAGCGTTCATAGTAGGGAATAACAGCGGTCACCTGGGTTTGCTGCAACATCAATTCTGAGACCATGACTGCGTAGGGGTCGCGGCGGTGCCCCTGCCCTGCCGCTTCCCGCCAGGGCAGGGGCCTGGCAGACCGGGCAAACCAGGCCAGAAGCGTATCTGCAAAAGAAAGTTTCAAGAGGATTCGGACTCCAGGTACAAAGCGGCCGACTGGCCGGCCAGATAGCCCGAGGCCATGGCCCACATGAGATTGAAGCCGCCGGTGTCACCATCGACATCCAGGACCTCTCCGCAGGCGAACAAGCCCGGAACAAGCCGGGACATCAGTGTAGCGGGATCGAAATCGGCTGTCGCCACCCCGCCGGATGCCACCTGGGCGTACTGGAAGCCGCGCGTGCCAGTCACACCGACTTCAAGGTACTTGAGTTTGCGGGACAGTTCCCCCACCATCAGACTTCGGCTGGAGGACACTTGATCGTGGGCTGCGACACAGTTAACCAGGGCACGGGCGATTTTGTCCGGCACAAGGCCTGCCAGTGCGATGCGCCAGTCATCATCCGGCACGTCCGCTGCCATCAGGATTTGTCCGATCGCTTCCTCCTCCAGCTCAGGGAGAAAATCAATTTCAATTGTACCTGCTGCAGCCGTGGGCGACACCGATCGCCCGGCAGCGCCGCCAAGTTCCATGGCCGCGATACCGGACAAGCCGTATTTGGTGATCAGATACTCGCCTTCTGTCCGCGCGGTCACGCCGGATGTGCCTTTGAACAGGACCGAACCGCGAAAACGGACGCCTTCCGCGTATTGGATCAAAGGGTGCGGTGATAAGGTCAGGGGAACCAGCGAAGGTACCGGTTCATTCAGACGATGGCCCAAGGCCTGGAGTATCTCGTAGCCTGCGCGCGATCCCCCCAGATCCGGGGAAGCACAGCTGCCCGCTGCGACAAGGATGGCTCGCGCTGTCGCCAGGTCGCCATTGTCCGCCTCGACGAAAAAGAGGTCCTTTTGTTTTTTTACCTCCCTGATTTTCAAGGGACAGATCACGGCGACCTCCTTGTTTCGCAAGGCGTTAAGGAGCAAGAGCGTGACGGACCGCGCCTGAAAAGACCTTGGGTAGACCCGGTTTTCCCTTTCCTCCACAGTCATCAGACCGATTTCCCGAAGAATCGCCAACAACTTCCCGGCCGGTAAAACTTCGAAGACCGGACTGACAAAGGCAGGGTCATCGCTCTGATAATGGCCCTCCACGGGCGCCAGGCTGGCAATGTTGCAACGGCCGTTTCCACTGGCCAGCACCTTGCGCAAGGGCTGCGATTCTTTTTCGACAACCGCGACGGGTCCGGTCAGGCCGGCTCTTCTCGCACCGAGCGCTGCCAGGACACCCGAAGCGCCGCCGCCAATAACGATCAGATCATAACGATTAGACAAGCGCTGTCCTCCTAGCCAAGGGTTATAATGGCCGCTTCTTCCTCATCGATTACAAGGAAGTGCCGGTTGCTCAATGCCAAAATACGTGCGACCTCCCTGTCGACTTCTTGCCGGGCCAGGACCTGCCCTGTGTCCGTATTGTAGAGTAAGAGCTCCTCCCCGCTTGCGGCCAGAATCGAGACACCGTCCGGGGTGAGAGCAAAGCAGGAGATCCTGCCCGGCCCCTCCAGGGACTGAAAGGAACTGCCGGCACCCGAATACTCCGATGCCGAAGTCACAAAGAGCCCGGCATTCCCGCCTTCTTCCAGCAGGAGAACCAGGCGGGCGCCGGCACTTTCGGACTGAACCGGAATACCGGGTAAGGAGGCGGCCTCCCGGGCGCCGGTCAACGGATCGAAAAGAACCATCTCACGCTCATTGTAAAAGAGCGCTTTTCCCCCGCCAAGATGGACTCTCAAAGGGAAGAGCTGGCCGGTTGACAAAATGACATCGGTAAGCGGCTTCCCATCAAAATCACAACGTAGATACCTGGTCTCCATTTTCCCCTGTGACAGGTCCAGCATGAGAACATCGAACTGGTCGGTGCCGGGGATGAAAGAAAGACTCACCGGCCATTCCAGTGAAGAAAAGGTCAGGACGGTTTGGTAGCTGCCTGTCCTGGTATCAAACAGCGAGGCAACGATCCTTCCCTTGAGCGAGGGACCGAATGTCAGCAGGAAGGGATCGCGATAATCCCCGCCGTAAATGATCTCCCTGGTATCTGACCCGTAAGTAGAAAGGTCGGGAAAAACCGCCATGTATCCGGAACCCTGCACCGGGGTGACCAGCAATCCCTCCCCCATGGCTGTCACTTGCGACTGGCGGTAAGGAAAGGAGATAAAGGACTGTTCCCTGCCTGATACGTCGAGCACGGCCAGGCCCTCCTCTTCCACGCGGATCAGGGTCGATCCGACAAGGGCGAAGGCTTCAGGCGGGACGCCACGTAAGGGGAAAGACTGGCCGACAATGAGTGAATCCCGTGTTTGAGCCGTCCTTTCAGGCTGGCGTGAAATGAAGAGGAGCAAGGCGACAGCGACGAAAATCAGGGCCCAAAAAAAAGAGAGCACGGCAATCAGCCGGGGGCCCGATTCTTTCGTCACTGAATTTCCCTTTGTCATGGGCCTGAACGGACAACTCCTTTTCAGAACTTTGCAGCCGTTTTTACTATAGCACGGCAAGTAATCATCCATAATCGGGTAGGACCCCGGCCATTATTTGACCGGGGGACCTCCCACACCACCGTACGTACCGTTCGGTATACGGCGGTTCCAAATTTTACAATGTGTTAGCAAAACAACCATGCACGGACAGGTAGCCTGCTTTTTCAAACAGTGAGTTGGGCATGGCTCTTGTGAGCATCCAGCTGCCGGCAACACGCCAATAGCCTTTACGAGTATTTGCCCGTTCCCATGCTTTACCTGCATCAATACCGGCTTTCTTCAGGTTTACGAAGCGCGTTCTAACTCGTTTCCAGCGCTTCCATGTCACCATCCGAAGACGGAGCCTGAGCCAGGCGTCTAAACGTTCGAGCAAGGTTTTCATGTTCGCCAATTTGAAGTAATTGATCCATCCACGAATGAGCTGGTTCAATCGCTCCTTACGGCTCTGAATACTCATGCCGTCACTGCGCCCCGTCAGATAACGAAGTTTGCCCTTCAGCTTTTCTACGCTTGCCGGGTGAACTCGCAATTGCCCTTCACCGTTATTGATGTAGAATCCATAACCCAAAAATTTGACATCGCCGACATAAGCTACGACTGTTTTCTCACGATTCACCTTCAAGAAGAGTTTCCCCTCAATGAACTTCGTGATGCTCGCCAAGACACGTTCCACCGCTCGCTTGGTTTTGCAAAAAATCATCAGATCATCTGCATACCGTACGAAACGATGGCCGCGACTCTCCAGCTCACAACCGCACTCATGCAACATCACGTTCCCGAGTAATGGACTCAAGGGGCCACCCTGGGGGACTCCGGTATAGCTCTCTTCAAACATCCCGTTAACCATAATGCCGGCACGAAGATACTTGTGGACGAGTGACACCACACGACC
>JAAZGN010000265.1 GCA_012511185.1 Clostridiaceae bacterium | reverse complement strand
GCTCTGGAGGTCCGGGGTTTTAAATCCCGGCAGGGTTTCCTTGATTTTTATCAGCAGCAGCTGAGCCAGCCGGAAAGGCCATTCGTTTTCTCTATAGAAATGAGTCTTTTTATTTGCTTTTTTTATTTCTTTCTTTAGGCCCGACTCAATTCCCCCCCTCGCTGGGGGCGGATGCTCGTTAACAGTTGCCGGAAAGGATAAACCCTCCCTTGCCTGTTGGTATAAGACAAGGCTTGCCGGTTCGGATAACCCCTCGG
This sequence comes from Clostridiaceae bacterium, assembly GCA_012511185.1. Lineage (GTDB taxonomy): Bacteria > Bacillota > Clostridia > Saccharofermentanales > DTU023 > UBA4923. The sequence goes on along the minus strand of JAAZGN010000265.1, from coordinate 2,034 downwards.
GGTAACCCCCCCCACAATTATATAAAGCCTCCACTCCCATCGAACGCCCTCGCCGAAATCTCTCCTTCGAGAGCTGGTAAACCTCGCCGGCTTCGTTGCCGGCCAGCAGGGCTAGGTCGATGCTGTTCCCTTCCCATTCTTCGACATTGGTGACGAATTCGTAGACCGGCGTCCGGCCTGGTTCAAACACCAGGCGGCGGATGATCCTCTTCCGCAGCAGGTCGTTGACCTGCCGGGATATGTATGGGATGCTGGAACCTCCGCAGGCAGCCGCGAACTCCCGCAGTGAAATCGCATCGTGATCGGTCTGCCAACCATAAGTGCGCCGGAGGAGGAACAAGCAGATGCTCATCTGGGTGCCGTTGATTCGGGCCATCGGCAAGGCCTCCAGGATCAGGTTGGCGATTTGTGTATAGCCGTCTTTGCAGTCGGCATTAAATGACTTCCGTTTAGTTATGGACATAAAATCCCCTTTCGTAGGAGAGCCGCGGCAGGCAGAGCCGGTTAATCAACCAGGAGGCGCAGCCGGGCATCCCTCCTTAATGGATATTCGCGCTTCACTAATTCGCCCGCAAATAAATCGTTAACCGGTAACAGCCTACGCGGAGCCGTCCCCGGTTAACGATTCAGCACTATGTAGATCTGGGCTCCAATCGTCATCACCATCAGGATCCCGGCCAGCCAGCTGAGTACTGGACCGGTCCGCTCAAACAACCGCTCCACCCGCGACTGTGCTCCGGGTTCCAACCGCCGCTGGGCCGCTGACCCGGGCTGGCCCTCATCCTGAATGGGGGCACCCCACCCATCCAGTCTATCCGGCAGCATAGTCAGTCTCGGTCTCGATCAACATGCTGGACTTCCTAAAAATTTTCACCAGCTGCCCCTCCCACATTTCCTTCTCCATCCGAGCAATCTCGCCATCCCACATTATCTCCAGCTGCTCGATGGCATCCCTACACAGCAACTCACCCCGCCTGGTGTCGGTCGGGTCTAGCGAGTTTATCTCATTGACAAGGGCGGCGTAGTCCTCGTGTGCCTTAAGTCCGATTTCGATTTCATCCTGGGCGCTGTTGATCCGCTTGAAGATCAGGCTCAGTTCCTCCAGTTCCACATTAATCAGATTGCATTTGATCATTTAGCTTCCTTCCTCCCTATGTATTATGTGTTCCCCTTGGTCTGACCCCTTACCCTGCCCTTCCGGCCGTTACCTGCGGTACCTGCGGCACTTGGCTGATCGCCTGTTTGTACAATTCCGGAAATACCTCTATGATGTTGTGGTAACCTAGCAGCCTAGTGATTATGACTACCTCCCAGTACCAAAAATCCCGGTGCCCATTGATTTTGCGGGCTAAACTGTTCTCCGATATGCCGATACCATTGGCCAACCGTTCCTGGGTGATCTTTTTTTCCGTCATAATACCCTTCAATCGATTGCATTCTACCCTGGACGTCACGTTTCACCTCACTTAGCGTTTCTTTTAATTTATACTAATGTTTCCGATAGGAAATTACAACCCTGTTTTAAGAAAATTTTCCAATCATAAACGAATCGTTGACTTTCATAAACGATGCGTTTATACTTTTTTTAGGAGGGCGGATATTTATGACGACGTTGGACACTGAAAGGAAACTCATGAACCAAAAGTTCCGGACCCGGCTGCGCCAACTGCTGGATGAAACCGGCCAAAGCCAGCGTTCCCTAGCCCGGGCACTAGGGGTCAGCGGATCAGTAATCTCTAAGTATCTCAGCGATCCAAACAAAGATGCCCTGTTCCACAACGTAGCCAAAATCGCTCAGCATTTCGACGTTTCGCCGGAGTGGCTAGGGGGCATGACAGACGAGCGCACGCCCTTTAAGCAGGGAGACATCACCAGCATTTATTTCCGCCTGTCCAGTTTCGGCAAGGAGGAACTATACCATTACGGCCAGTACCTGCTCAGTCGGGAATCAGTTGAGGAGGAGGGCGGTGGCTATGCCCCCCGCCCCCTGCCCCGCCGACCGGCCCCTGCCTCTGAGCCTGAGGTCATTACTGT
>JAAZGN010000158.1 GCA_012511185.1 Clostridiaceae bacterium | reverse complement strand
CGTAAGCCTGCTGCGGAGGCGGTGTATAAGCCTGAGGCGGCGCCGCGGGTGCCTGTTCTTGCGGTTGATTTGTGTCCTGAGCCTTGAGAGGCGTTCCACAGCTTGTGCAGAAGGCCGCATCGTCCGCGTTGGGGGCTCCACAATTGGTACAATACATATTACTGTCCTCCTTCAGGAATGGCGGTGGCTCGCCATGGAGCCACGGGCTTGCGCGGAGCGGTCAATCCGCACAGGGGTGTCTGTTCTATTGCGGCCGTGTCAGGCATCCCTTGGCACAAAGTCGCATGCACGGCGATCACAGCTTATTTCTCTTTATCGGACAAGAGTTGGCGGATATCTTTTAGCAGTTCAAGTTCAGTTTCCACCGGTTCGGCTTCACCATCCTCGGGTTCTTCTTCAAGCTTTTTTCTGCGCATTTGATTGACTGCCTTCATGACCAGGAAGAGGAAGAAGGCAACGATGAGAAAGGTGAGGATGGTCTGGATTAATTGTCCGTATGTAATGGTAACTTCCTCCGAAACACCCTCAACGGCCTGTTTCAAAACAATTTTCAGATTGGTGAAGTCGATGCCGGCCGTAATAAAACCGATCACTGGCATCAGGATGTCATTGACCATGCTATCGACGATGGCTTTGAATGAGAGGCCGACGACGAAGCCGATCGCCGCGTCCATGACACTGCCGTGGGCGATAAACTCTTTGAATTCTTTCAACATTTTTGATACCTCTTCAGGGATCAGTGCTCGATCCATTTTTATTGGGACAAGTATAGCAAAATAAATCCAGCCACAAAGGTATAAAGATTACCGGTATCCTTTGTTTCCTAGCGTGCGTAAGGCCGGATCTCTTCAGGAAGTTCGGTCGGATCGTAACTTAATGCAACCGTGATTTTGCAGTCAGCCTGCCGGGCGAGAATTTCAAGGTTTTTCATAAAGACGGCCAGTTCAGCGGGGCCGCTCTCACCGGAAATCTGAAAGATGCAGTCGATGTAGATATGGGTAATGTCGTAATCTTTGGCGTTCATGCCTGCCAGGAAGGCGATCAGCTGGCCGAAACCGCGAACGGGGTATTCCTTGATGTCGATGCGCCGCACGGCGTGCGGGACCAAGTGGTCTCCGAATCCGTATTCGATAAAAATGATGTTGGCGTTTTGATCAACCGCTTCGCGTGCCATTTCCTCCAACATCCGCGGTGTTTTCCCTGATCCTTTTTCCCCGACAATCGCGTCAACGTTCATGCTTTACCTCCCAGGCAGTCGATTCTTCCGGTTAACGGCTTTCGCCCCCCATTCAACCGGTTGTTCTTATGTTTATCATACGCCATACGCGCCTTCTTTTGTGTGTTATTTTTACTTTTTATGCGGGAGTGTCATGCGGCGCCGAACCGGCGCCTTGCATGTCAGCACAGATTCCAGTATTGTGTAAGCACAGTATAAAAAGGGGGCTGGAAAGATGGCCATACGGGAGTTTCATACCGATCTTTTGCGCGACGCGGTCGAGACAATGTGCGGGCCCGCGGCCTGCGACATGCCCAGGGATGTAAGCGGGGCCATGGAAAGGGCTTCCCGTCTGGAAGATGGGGTCAATGCCCGGTCTGTTCTGCTGGAACTGCTGAAAAACTACGACATTGCAGCCGCTGAGCGGATCCCTGTCTGCCAGGACACCGGTATGGTGGTTATTTTTCTGGATGTCGGCCGCGACCTTCATTTCGTCGGCGACCCTTACCAAGCCATTGATGAGGGCGTGCGAAGGGGCTACAAAAAGGCTGCGCTCCGGATGTCGACCGTGGGCGACCCTTTGCGGCGCGTCAACACGGGAGACAACACGCCCGCCCTGGTGACCACCCGGCTGGTGCCGGGCGACCGCGTCACCGTGACCTTTCTTGCCAAAGGGTTCGGGAGCGAAAACATGAGTCGTCTGGCCATGCTCCGGCCTGCCGACGGCATGGAGGGCGTCCGGAAATTCGTCATGGAAACAGCTGCCCAGGCCGGCCCCAATGCCTGTCCTCCCCTGGTCATCGGAGTCGGTATCGGAGGCAGCTTCGATCAGGTAGCCCTGGCTGCCAAGCGGGCACTTTCGCGGGACACGGGCCAGCCCCACCCGGATCCCTACTACGCCGGATTTGAGCAGTCCTTGCTGGAGGAGATCAACCGGTCAGGTGTCGGCCCCCAAGGGCTGGGCGGCCGCACGACGGCGCTTTCCGTCGCCATTGAGGTGCTCCCGACCCATATTGCCGCCCTGCCTGTTGCCTGCAACATCAACTGCCACGTAGCGCGCCATATGAGAGAGGTGCTGTAATGGAGAAGAAAGCATTCATCCAGGTTCAGGCCCCCCTCGATGAAGCGGCGGCGCGGAGCTTGCGCTCCGGCGACCGCGTCCTGCTGTCGGGGACGGTCTATACCCTGCGCGATGCCGGCCATCAGCGGTTGGTTGATCTTCTGAACCAAGGCCATAATCCACCCTTCCCGCTGGAGGATGCTGTCATCTATTACGTGGGGCCGACACCGGCGACGGGGGGCCGGGCCATCGGTTCGGCGGGGCCCACGACCTCATCGCGCATGGATCCTTATACGCCCTCTCTTATCAGGCATGGCCTGCGTGGCATGATTGGCAAGGGCCACCGGGATCTTCAGGTCATCCGGGCCATGAAAGAATACGGTGCTGTTTATTTTGCAGCCACGGGAGGCGCGGGGGCGCTTTTATCCAAAACCATTGTCGAAGCGGAGTTGTTGGCCTGGGAGGAACTTGGAACGGAAGCCCTTCGAAGACTGACCGTCCGGGATATGCCCCTGACTGTCATCATCGACAGCCAGGGCCGCAATCTTTACGAGGACGGCCCCCGGGACTGGCGCAGACAACACGGATACTTGAATGACTGATCAAAGAGAAGAAAGCGGCTTATTGTACCTGCGGTTGCTTGAACAGATCCGCGGGGAAATCCTATCAGGCGAGCGGCAGCCGGGCGAAAAGCTTCCGTCCATCCGTGATTCGGCAGCTGGTTACGGAGTGTCGACTGGTACGGTGCGCCATGTTTACAGCCTGCTCACGCGGGAAGGTCTGATCAAGATGGAAACGGGACGGGGAACCTTCGTCGCAGAACCCGCGCAAGAACTTGACCTGTCAGGTCGCAAGGAAAAGGCCCTTATAGCCATCGACGGGGCCATACGGGCGCTTTCGGAATTGGGATTTTCAACGCGTGAAATTGAGATCTTCTTTGAGCTGCGCCTGCGGCAAAAAGAAGATGCGACACGGCCCCTGCGCCTCGCCATTGTCGCTGCGACACCGGAGGAGCGGTCCATCATCAGCCGGTCACTCATGCATGTCCGTCATACCCGGATCGACCGCATACCCTTCAGTGACCTTGTTGCCCAGCCACAAAGACTGGCGAGCGGCTTTGATCTGCTGGTCGCGCCTGCCAGGCTGGGACCGGAACTTGAGAAACTTGCCGTGCCGCCGGTCCCGGTCATGCCGGTCGCGATCACCATCAGCCGCGACACACTTTTGGCCTGCCGGAGCATACCCCGCAAGTCCCGTGTCGGGGTGCTGACCGTCAGCAGGGATTTTTCCTCTGTCCTAAAAGACGAATTCGGCCAGGTGCTGATCCAAGGTACCACTCTTGAATTTGGTTTATTCGGTGATCTGGAAAAAACGCGCCGTTTCATTGAGCGCCATGAGGTGATTGTCCTTTCACCTGACTATGCCAACCTGGTTGGAACAGGAGAGGTGGCACTTTTCCGGGGGGAGCTTGTGGCGGAAAAAACCTTGATCCGCACCGTCTTTGACTGCGATCAGGGGTCGCTTTTGTATTTGAACCATGCCATTGAAAAGAAATATCAGGAATTGCGTGAATTTCTGCTGGACTGACAGGCAGGATATTCCGGGGGAGGATGCAGGATATGGAGCACAGGAAGGATAAGAAGCTGGTTATCGGCGTCATTGGAGCCGATGTCCACGCCGTCGGAATCAGGATCCTTGAATTTGCCTTTCGGGAAGCCGGCTACCAGGTTACCAACCTGGGGGTCATGGTTTCACAGGAGGAGTATATCGGAGCTGCCCTTGAGACCGGAGCTGACGCCATCATCGTTTCCTCGCTTTATGGCCACGGCGAGCTTGACTGCCGCGGCCTGCGGGATAAATGCGAGGAAGCCGGCCTGGGCGGGATCCTTCTATATGTAGGCGGCAATATCGTGGTTGGCAAACAGGATTTCAGCGATGTCGAAAAGCGCTTTCACGCCATGGGATTTGACCGTGTCTTCCCCCCGGGCACCTCTCCTGAGGAAGCCCTTGAATGGCTGGATAAGGATCTTGGAGTGCAATGAGATGCGCCCGGTTCTCCTGATCGATTTTGGCAGTACCTACACCAAAGTGACTGCCGTCGACCTCGACCAAGAACTTGTCCTTGGCAGCTCATGTGCCTGCACGACGTCGGCTGATGACATTATGAGGGGTCTTGAACAGGCCCTCGCGTTTTTGAAGGATAAAACGGGGGATTTGGACTTCCGGATGCGGCTTGCCTGTTCGTCTGCAGCGGGCGGTCTCCGCATGATGGTCTCGGGACTTGTCCCGGAATTGACGGCTGAAGCGGCCCGCTTGGCCGCCCTGGGCGCCGGTGCCAGGATCTGTCACCTTTTCAGCCACGAAATAAGCCGCCGTGACCTCGCCCTGATCGAGGCCGACCCCCCCGACATCTTTCTTCTGACAGGAGGGACGGATGGAGGAAACAGTTCCTGCATCACAGGCAATGCCGCCAAGCTTGCCTCCTTGTCTGTCTGTTTCCCCGTCATTTACGCTGGCAACCGGAGCGCGCTCGACGATTGCGAACAACTCCTTGCAGGCTTTCCGCTTACCATCTGTCCCAATGTCATGCCCCGCTTTGGTGAGCTCAACATTGAACCGGTCCAGAAGGAGATACGCGCCCTCTTTTTGTCGCGGATCGTGTCCGCCAGGGGCTTGACCCGGACCAGGGAGCTTTTGTCGGGCATCCTGATGCCGACCCCCTCCGCCATCCTGTCCGCAGTCAAACTCCTGGCGGACGGGACAGTCGATGAGCCCGGACTTGGTGATCTGATGGCCATTGATGTCGGTGGCGCAACCACTGATGTCTATTCGGTCGGATACGGTGAACCGGACGATTCGCAGATCATTTTCAAGGGCCTGGAAGAACCTTACGCCAAACGGACCGTCGAAGGGGACATCGGGGTCCGGCACAGCATCCAGGGGATCGTGGAAGAGGCGGGTATGGAGTGGATCGCCAGCCGGGCCCGTCTTGCAACCGATGAAGTAAGGGACCTGGTCATGGTGTTGGAGCCTGACGCTTCCATGATCCCGTCAGGAGACGACCGGCTGCGCAGGCTGGATGACGCCCTGGCTGCGGCAGCCCTTGACCTTGCATCGCGGCGCCACGCGGGCACTCTCAGCCAGGTCTATACGCCCATGGGGATCGCTTTTTTGCAGACCGGAAAAAACCTGAGATGCATGGAGCGGGTCATCCTGACGGGCGGCTCTCTTATTTATTCGGGTGACCCGCTGGCGATTGCCCGGCTGGTGCTTTACAGCGATCTGCATCCGGAATCGCTGCGGCCCCGTCAGGCCGAGGTGCTTCTGGATCAAAGCTATAT
>JAAZGN010000157.1 GCA_012511185.1 Clostridiaceae bacterium | reverse complement strand
AAGGCACTCGGCAAGGCCGCAGCTTGGATCGACAACCTGACCGTTGGGCAACACATCGCCCGGTCTGACCACATTGAGGTAGCGGAAATCCCAGGGGTCCATGCCGCACTTTTGCGCCAGGAGATTCAGGTTGCATTCCATGGCGTAGCAGCTTTGGGTGACACCGAAACCCCGGAAGGCGCCCGAGACGACATTGTTGGTGTAAACGGCCTTGCCTGAAATATCAATATTCTGGAAATTGTAGGGCCCCGCCGCGTGGGTGCAGGCCCGCTGTGTGACGGGTCCGCCAAGTGAGGCATAGGCGCCCGTATCAGCGACGATCTCCGCAACAAGTGCCGTCACGCGGCCGTCCGCGTCACAGGATGTTGTCATTTTCATGGTCATGGGATGCCGTTTGGTATGGACAATGGTGCTTTCATAGCGGGACAGCCTGACATTGACCCGGCGTCCCGTTTTCCAGGCGAGCAGGGCCGCGTGATGCTGCACACTCATATCCTCGCGACCCCCGAAAGCGCCGCCGACCAGGGCTGATTGGACGTGTACGCGCTCCGGCTCGATACCCAGCATCTCGGACACTTCCCGCTGCTCATCGTAAATGGACTGAGAGGCTGTAATCAGGTGGACGCCGCCATCTTCGGAAGGCCAGCCGATGGCGCACTCCGGTTCCAGAAAGGCATGTTCCTGCCATGAGACGCGATAGGTTTCCGTCACCACATGCGCCGCCCCGGTGATGGCCTCGTGCGCGTCTCCGCGGATCAGCCGTTCGCTTGACAGGATATTGCCCTTTTCATGGATTTGGGGGGCGCCGTCCTTCATGGCCTCAAAGGGGTCAAGGATGGGCTCGAGCTCCGTATAGTCGACCTCGATCAGGTCGAGAACTTCCTGGAGGTTCTCGCGTTTACCTGTCGCCACCAGGGCGACCGAATCACCGATGTAGCGCGTTACTTCCCCCTCGGCTATCATGACATCCCAGTCCCGCACAATGTGGCCAATTGTGTTGTTGGGCACATCAGCGGCAGTCAAAACCGCGACACAGTCGGGATGCTTGAGTGCCTTTGATACATCGATCCGGTTGACGCGGGCACGTGGATAGGGCGTGCGCAGCGCCCGGCCGTAGATCATGTCGTCGAAGCGGTAATCATCCGGGAATTTTCCGGTTCCCAGCACCTTTTCCATGACGTCGATGCGCGGGGACCGGTCCCCGACGCGGATCTCCTTATCCGCTGCGGGGATGATTTCATCCTCCCGCAAGAATCTGGCCGCCAACCCGATGGCATCGATTATTTTTTTATAACCGGTACAGCGGCAGAGATTACCCGTAATCGCCTTTTTGATTTCCTGGCGGGTCGGGTCCGGATTTTGATCGAGGAGGGCTTTGGCGGCCATGACCATTCCCGGTGTGCAAAAACCGCACTGAACCGCGCCGCACTCGGCAAATGTATGGACATAAACTTCCTTTTCACGCGGGGTCAAGCCCTCTACGGTCGTGATACTGGATCCGTCAAATCGCGATACACTCATAATGCACGACTTGACAAGTTTGCCGTCCGCGATGACTGAGCAGGTACCACAGGTACCTTCACTGCAGCCATCCTTAACCGAGGTCAGACCAAGATCGTCCCGCAAAAAATCGATCAGCCGCTTATCCTCCGGAACACGGTAGCTTTGCCGGTTGACTGTTAGAGTCCAGGTCATGGTTGCTTCCTCCTTCGTTGATTTCCCACTCGATGACACTTCACTTGCTAATCACCGGATGTCCATGTCCGGCAACAGCCGTCCCAGGTACCTGCCATCCGCCTCTTCAATCACAATCTTACCAGAAGCAACCTTGTGGCGGCCCCGCAAAAATACGTCACGCACCCTGCCCTTGAGCTCGAAATTCTCGTAGGGAGTGTAGTCGCAATTTTCATGGAGATCCTCACCCCTGACGGTCCATTCGGGATCGGGGTCGAAGATGACAATGTCGGCATCACTGCCTGCTTGCAGGATGCCCTTGCGGGGGTATAAACCGAAGTATTTCGCCGCATTGGTTGAAGTGACTTCAGAAAAACGATTGATGTCCATCCGGCCCCGGGCAACGCCATAGGCATAGAGCAAATGCAGCCGCAACTCAATCCCCGGCGCACCATTTGGAATTTTCGAAAAATCGTCCCGGCCCATTTCTTTCTGGCCCTTGAAGTTGAAGGAGCAGTGATCGGTGCCAACGAACTGGATTTCACCGGACGCGAGTCCGTCCCAGAGGGCTTCCTGGTCACGGCGCTCACGAAGCGGAGGGCTCATGATATACTTGGCCGCTTCAAAATCCTCACTGGAGGGCGTCCCATAGCGGGAGGCTTCAAGGAGGAGGTACTGCGGACACGTTTCAACAAGGATATGAATGCCGCGTTCCCTGGACCGGTTGATGGCTGTCAGACCCCTGGATGTCGACAGGTGAACGATGTGGTGATTGGCATGAAGGAGGTGGTTGACCGCCTCCAGGCGGACGATAGCCTCTTCCTCCAGTTCGGCCGGTCGGCTGATCTGGTGAAAATAGGGGGTTAAATGTCCCCTTTCACGCTCACGCCGGACCAGTACATCGATCAGCAGTCCGTTTTCACAGTGAAAGCCAATGGTGGCCCCCAGACGCTGCGTTTCCTCCAGGGCATCGTAGATCTCATCCTCCCGGACCATCATATTGTTTTTGTAGGCCATGTACATTTTGAAGGAGCTGACGCCGCCGGCAACGATTGATTCCATCTCCCCTTTCAGCTGGCTGTTCCACTCCGTCAGCGCCATATGGAAACCGTAATCGGTGGCACACTTGCCATCCGCTTTTTCGTGCCAGCGCTTCAGGCCCCGTGCCATGGTTTCGCCGTGAAACTGGGTCGCGAAATCGATAACCGTTGTCGTGCCTCCGGCCAGGGCCGCCCGCGTGCCGCTCGCGAAATCGTCGGCCGTCACCGTACCCATCGATTCCAGCTGGAGGTGGGTGTGGGTTTCGATCCCGCCCGGCAGGAAATAGAAACCGCGGCAGTCGAGCACCTCCTCGTTTTCACGGGGTGTCAGCTTGCCTGTTTCTTCAATGATTTCACCTTTGATGCGGATACTTCCCCGGACTGTTTCCCCGGGCAGGACGATGAAGCCGTCCTTGAGTAATAGGGATTGTTCCATCCTAACCTCTTTGATTAATCAGCGCCCCTGCCTGCCGGGGCGCTCCAGAGTCTTACAGCTTCGGCCAGATGGCCGCAGCGCGCTTCTTTGTACGGGCGAAGATCTTTTCTTCATCAACCGTCAGTATCTCGCGGTTGCGCATGACGAGCTTACCGTTGATTACCACGTCATTGGTCATACGGCCGTAACCGCCAAAAAGCAGGTGGCCCTTCCAGTTGTCGCCGCCAAAAGGCGTAAAGGGAAAATAATCGAGCGTGATGATGTCAGCATAGGCTCCCTCTTTCAAGACGCCGAGTGGCCGCTTGAAGTGAAGGGCCGCGATGGCCGGATTGCCTTCATACTGCAATTGCAGGGCCTGGCTGAAACCGACCGTGGGATCGGACAGGCGGTGGGACTGCAGGATCTTTGAGACCTTGACCGACTCGAACATGTCGTGGGTGTAAGCATCTGTTCCAAGTCCCAGCCGGATACCGCGGCGCAGCATGCCGAGGACAGGGGTTGCCCCCACGGCATTGCCCATGTTTGACATGGGGTTGTGGACGACGGTGGTATCAGTTTCCGCCAGAATATCGAGCTCACGCCCGTTGACATTGACAGCATGGACGGCAATGGACTTGGGCCCGAGCAGGCCCCAGCCGAGCAGCCGCTCGGTCACCCGCATGTCGTACTTCTTCAGGCTGTCGTACTGATCCTCCCTGCCTTCGCCGACATGGATATGGTAGCCTGCCTCAATGCCCTCCATGGCCTTTTTGACCTTTTCCATGGTTTTGTCAGAGATGGTAAAAGAGGCGTGCATGCCGAACATGCCTTTCACCATATCCTGTTCGTCGGTGTTCATGGCTCTGATAAAGTCAACGTTTTCCTTGATTTCCTGATCCGCAATCTTCACACCATCGCGGTCGGACAGTTCCATGGAAAAAGAGCTGCGGATACCAATCTCCTTTGCCGCCTCCGCCAGCGTGAACAGCGATCCCTCCACGGCATGGGGGCTGGCGTGATGGTCGAACAGGGTGGTCACCCCGTTGCGGATGCTGTCAATGTAAGTCGTATAGGCTGACAGCTCGTTGTCTTCCATGGTCAGGCTGCGGTCAAGCGCCCACCAGAGGTTTTTCAGTATCTCGGGGAAATTCCGCGTCGGTTTCGACACCCCCATCCCCCGGGCGTAGGAGCTGTAGATATGGGTGTGCGCGTTGATCATGCCGGGCATGATGACACGGCCCTGCGCATCCAGCACCTCATCATCCGGGTATAGTTTTTTCAAGTCATCAAAGTTGCCGACCGCGTCGATAAGCTGACCGACAATGCGTAAAGCGCCATCCTCAAAATAGGGGTGATCGGGATCGTTGGTCACCAGTCTTCCCTTACCGATAATCATCTTCTACCTCCAGTCAAACAGGCTGTTCAATGCTCATTGCATTTATGCTCATTGTTCAGCAGCCAAGTGAAATCTTTTGCAACAGCTGTTATCACAGCCGCCATCTGAACTCCCGCCCGTGCAGCCAGCTCGCCCTGCGACACATCGAAAACACGGCCCCGGTCGTCGCGGATTCTGTATCTTGCTTCTGCCAGCTGCAGGAAGCCTGTGTTATCTGAATCGTCAAAATCTTCCTCACTCCAGAAGACCGTCAGCTTGTCCTTGTAGGGTTTGCCCGCATGCGGGCAGAAGGTGGCGCAGTTACCGCATTCATTGCACATGCCGTCGATGTGGACAATCTGTTCGGAATTGGCAAAACCGGCGATGGCCAAGGCAACATTGGCCCGGTTGGGGCAGACCTCCGTGCAGATACGGCAAACCTGGTCGCAGATCAGGCAGCGCTGGCCTTCTTCCGGGGGCTGTTTCTCTTCCCTGAGTTCTCCTCTGCGTTCCAGGATGACCGCCTCATCGACAGGAACCCGCGCATGGACAAAATCGTGGTCCAGGCCCTCTTTGGACAGGATATCCAGGGCCGCCTTTTTTGCATCGCCCATGGCCGCAACAACCGTTGACGGTCCTCTGCGGCAATCACCGATAACATAAAGGCCGTCAATTGAACTCTCCATGGCGGAAGACAGGTGCGGATCGCCGTAGCGGTCCGTCTTCATGCCGATTTTCGTGAAGAGCTTCTTGTCAACACGGGCGCCGGTCGCGCCGATCACCGTGTCGAATTCAAGTGTTTCGAACTCGCCCGTTCCCCTTGAGGCGCGGCGGCCCGAGTCATCGAAATCACCGAGTTTTTGTCTTTCACAAACCAGCTTGCTGCCGTCATAGCGGACGGGGGCCAGAAGTTCAAGCCATCCGACTCCCTCTTCCATGGCTGCATCGAATTCATCCTGACTGGCAGGCGCGTACATTTCAGTCCGGCGGTAAACAATGGTCACCTCCGGATCGCCCGGCATCCGTTTCGCAAGCCTTGCCGCATCCATGGCCACATCGCCGGCACCGATAACGGCCACACGTTTGCCCAGGTCGCGGGATCCTTCTTCTTTTACTCCGATCAGAAAATCGAGCGCGTCGATGACGCGGCCGCTTCCTTCTTCTACCGGAGGCCGCCCCTGCTCCCATGCCCCGGTCGCGAGAATCAGGTAGTCATAGGACTTTTTCAGTTCATCCGGATCAAACTGCGGGTTGGCATTGAAATGAAAACTAACCCCGGCAGCTT
>JAAZGN010000156.1 GCA_012511185.1 Clostridiaceae bacterium | reverse complement strand
GCTAAAGACAGGTCACCCATTCTGAAACGCAGCCGCTCGCTGGAAGTGCCGCCTCAGATGCTGGGTATCAATAAGAAATCAAAACGCAATCCGAAACAGTCGCGCCGCAAGGAAGGTGAATACGGCCGCCAGCTTCGCGCAAAACAATCGGTCAAGTTCGCATATGGGGTTCTGGAAAAACAGTTCCGCAACACTTACGACCGCGCCAGCAAAATGCCGGGCAAGAGTGGTGAGAACCTCCTCAAGCTCCTGGAGCTGCGCCTTGCCAACGTTGTCTACAGGATGGGTTTTGCCGCCACCAGGGCACAGGCCAGACAGCTCGTTAACCATGGCCACTTCAATATCAACGGTCGCCGTGCAAGCATTCCCTCCATGAATGTGTCACCGGGGGACGAGATCGCTGTCCGGGAGAATTCGCGTCAAGTGAAGGTTTTTGACGAATTACCCAATACCATTGTTCCCGCTTGGTTGTCCTTTGATTCCGATCATTTGAAGGGTACCGTTCTCAGATTGCCTGAGCGCGACGAGATTGACATTGATGTCGAGGAAACGCTGATTGTCGAGCTCTACTCCAAGTAACAGCTTCGAAGAGATGCTTTGCCCCATAGGAGGGTACCATGAACGATTTTCAGAATACCAGCATTGAGTATAGGGAGCATTCAGAAGACAAGACTTACGGTCTTTTTGTTGCCGAACCGCTGGAGCGCGGGTACGGAACGACGCTGGGCAACGCCTTGCGCCGCGTCCTTCTTTCATCCCTGCCCGGTTGCGCGGCCACTTCCGTCCGGATTGAGGGCATTTTTCAGGAATATTCCACCATCCCTGGCGTTATTGAAGATGTCACTGAGATCCTTTTGAATGTAAAGGATATCCGTGCACGACTCCATGTGACCGGCCCCAAGACAGTTTTTATCAATAAGGAAGCAGGCTATCAGGGTCCCGTCCGCGCCGGCGAATTCAACCAGAGTGATGAGCTTGAGATCATCAATCCTGACCTGGTGGTTGCGCACATGAACGGAGACGGCCCGCTTTTTATGGGTCTGACCTTTAACGTGGGACTTGGTTACAAGAGCGCGGAGCAGAACAAAGAGATGAATGCACCGATCGGCGTCATTCCCCTGGATTCGATCTTTACACCGGTCCGCAAGGTTAACTTCCATGTAGAGGACACGCGTGTCGGTCAGGTAACGGACTATGACAAATTGACGCTGGAGATCTGGACAGATGGAACGATCACAGCAGAAGAGGCGCTGGTTAAAGCAGCTGAAATTCTCATCAACCACCTCAACTTGTTTTTGTCCATGACCCACGATCCTGCAGCAGCCGACGATGTTCCCTTCCTGATTGAAGAGAAGGAAAAGAGCATCTATGATGCCCCCATTGAGGATTTGAAATTCTCGACAAGAATATTCAATTCACTCAAGCGCGCCGATATTCACACCGTCGCCGACCTGGTTGCCCGTTCGCGCGAGGACCTTATGAAGGTTCGAAATCTCGGGGCGACTTCACTGGACGAGCTGATTGAAAAACTAGAGGTGCACGGTCTGAACCTGGCCGGAACCGATCAGGAATAGAGATTATATTATCAGGAGGAGCGCATTACCATGCCCGGATATAGAAGACTTGGCCGCGAAACGGCGGCGAGAAAATCAATATTGAAAAACCTCGTCACCACCCTGATCGTTGAAGGCAAAGTGACGACCACGGAAACCCGCGCCAAAGAAACCGCCCGCATCGCCGAAAAAATGATTGCACTGGCGGTCAAGGAATACAACAATTTCACGACCAGGGAAGTATTGACTTCCCAAGCCAAGCTTGATGACAAAGGGCGCAAGGTGCTGCGCACAGCGACCTCGAAGAACGAGCGCAAGTACGATGTCGTTGAGCGCGAGATCAAGAAAAAGACAGTCCAGGTCGATATGCCTTCACGACTGGCTGCCCGCAGGAAGGCCATGGCGCAGATGGTTGAAACACGCGACAGCAGTGGCAAGCGGATCAACACGGTCAATCATCTCTTTGACACGGTGGCGCCGCGCTACATCAACCGTCCCGGCGGCTATACGCGGATTGTCAAGATCGGTCCGCGCCGGGGGGATGCCGCGCCCATGGCCGTTTTGGAGCTTGTCGACTGAAGCGGTTCAATTTTGGAACTAAGCACTGGCAAAGGACTTCCCGGATTCTGACTGGTCGGAGGAGGTCCTTTTTCTTTTATTGGAATAGGGCGGGACGTGCGACACTGTGATTGAATTTCAAAATGTCTCTTTCTCCTACGGCGCTATGCAGGGTCAGCGTCCGATTGAAGCAGTCCGCCAGCTTTCTTTTTCGATCGAAAAGGGGTCGCATGTCGCCCTGATTGGCCGCAACGGTTCAGGAAAATCAACCATTGCCCGCTTGATGAACGGCCTGCTACTACCTGATGAAGGCCTTGTCATGGTCGACGGTAAACTGACGGCTGACGATGACTCCATTTATGAAATCAGAAGACAGTGCGGCATGGTCTTTCAAAACCCGGACAATCAGATCATCGGGACAACGGTCAGGGACGACGTTGCCTTCGGCCCGTCCAACCTGGGTCTTCCTGCCGAAGAGATCATGCGCCGGGTGGACGAGTCGCTCGCCATGACCGGCCTTTTAGACCTGAAAGAGCGCCCGCCGCACGAATTGTCAGGCGGCCAGAAACAGAAACTTGCCATCGCTTCTGTCCTAGCCATGCGTCCCGACTGCATCATCCTCGATGAAGCAACCGCCATGCTCGACCCGGTGGCACGCCGTGATGTCATGGCACTGGTCGGGAAGCTGAAAAGACAACACGGGATCACCATCGTCCAGATCACACACCACATGGAGGAGGCCCTGACCGCCGATTACGTCCATGTTATCAGTGAGGGCGGCATCGCTTTTGGCGGGACGCCGGCTTCTGTTTTTGACCAGGTTGACCGCATCAAAAGCGAAGGCTTGTCTGTGCCGGCTCATTTGGAAATCGCCCGCCTGATAGCAGCCCGGACTGGTGTGGACTACGACCGCGAGGAGATCATTTCCTTTGAAGGGGCGGTCCGTTTTGTCAGGGGTGTGATCGCCAAATACGCAGCCGGACCCATCAATGCGTGTGTTTGCAAGCCCCGTTTCGATAAAAGCCAGCCGGCTGTCATCGAGGTTACCGATTTGTCCTATGCCTACCCTACAGCAGGGGGGCCGCCAGTCGAGGCACTTCATGCTGTTTCGATGACAGTGCGCCAGGGTGAGATTCTGGGCATCGCCGGGCATACAGGTTCGGGAAAATCGACCCTGATCCAGCATTTGAATGGCTTGATACCCGCCCATAAAGGCCATGTAGTTGTCCTTGGACGCGATCTGTCAGAAAAAAAAGAGGTCCGTCAGATAAGGCCCCAGGTCGGACTCCTCTTCCAGTACCCCGAAGACCAGCTCTTTGAGGAGACAGTGGCTCTTGACATCGCTTTCGCGCCGAAACAGCAAAAACGATCACCAAAAGAAGTCGAACGGGCCGTCCTGCGGGCTGCCAGACGTCTGGGAATCGAGTCGATTCTCGACCGGTCTCCCTTTGAATTATCGGGCGGGCAGCGCCGCCGTGTGGCCATTGCAGGTGTGCTTGCCGCTGAACCCGCGATTGTCATACTGGACGAGCCGGCAGCCGGACTCGATCCTGCAGGCCGCGATGACTTATTCAAGGATCTCCTGACACTTTCAGACGAGGGAGCCACCTTGATCATCGTCTCCCATGACATGGAGATGATGACGCGCTACGCCGACCGTATCCTGGTTTTGAATGAGGGTGAGGTCGCCGGAATCGGAATGCCTTCACAAATCATCGCCTCCGCGCAATTTCTGGACCAGGCCCACCTGGACATGCCGGCACCGAAGCGATTTTTGGATGCGCTGGCCGATGAGTACAAGGATCTCGATACATCCTGCTTTAATGTCATGGACGCCGTCACGGCTCTCCTGACTGCGAAACGGAGGGTGCACCATGGGTAAAAGCATGCTGGGTCGCTCGGTCCCCGGCAACTCAATCCTTCACAGGACGGACGCAAGGATCAAGTTCGTAGCTGCGATTCTCATGATGGTCGCGACGCTTTCTATCCACGACGTTCGCGTTATGGCCCTCTTTGTGGTATGGACGGTCCTTCTGATGGCCGTGTCAAGGATCAGGCCTGGAATAATCCTTCGGAGCGTGCGCCCCATCGTGGTCATTATTCTCTTTGCCGTCATACTCCACCTGCTGACGGTTGAAGGGCATGTCCTGTTTCAGCTGGGTGCCGTCAAAATCACGCAGGAGGGTCTTCTGTCGGGCCTTATGACCGCCCTCAGGCTCACTTTGATGATCATCAATACGTCACTTCTGTTGACCTTGACCACGACGCCGCTGGCTGTCGCCGATGCCCTTGAGAGTCTTCTATCCCCGCTTCGCTGCCTTAAGTTTCCCGTCCATGAGTTTGCCATGATGATGTCCATCGCGCTCCGCTTCGTTCCGACCCTGATGGATGAAGCGGTGAAAATCATGAAGGCGCAGTCCTCGCGCGGAGCCAATTACGATACGGGTGGCCTTCTGAAACGGGCGGGCGGTCTGGTCAGCATTCTTGTCCCGCTTTTTGTTTCCAGTTTCCGGCGCGCCGACGACCTGGCGATTGCCATGGACGCGCGTTGCTATCGGGGCGAGCAGGGGAGGACGCGTCTTTACGCTTCCAGGCTGACGGCCGGCGATCTTCTCTTTTTCGCGGTCGTGGTCCTGCTCCTTGTCTTCGTCCTGGTTTCCAGGCAGCTGCTTCCTTCCCTGGGCAGCCTGCTTGGCTCGACCCTGAGTGTGTTTTGAGATGGATACCATCGACAAGGGCGCGTGCTATGCCGTTATGACCGAATACGACGGGACGGCTTTCAAGGGCTGGCAGCGGCAGAAAAACGCGCTGTCGGTCCAGCAGTGTCTGGAGGCTGCCTGGTACGCACTTTCGGGCGAGCGTATTCAACTGACAGGCGGAAGCCGGACGGATGCCGGTGTCTCCGCCCTTCGCCACGTTTCCTCTTTTCTTTCAACAACGGACATTCCCCTGGATCGCATCGCCCTGGCCTGGAATGCGGTACTTCCGCCGGAAGCTGCAGTTGTGGCAATCCGGCTTGTCAACCGGGCCTTCAACCCGCGCTACGATGCCTTGGGCAAAACCTACCGCTACACCATCAGGACGGGCCGTACCCGGCCGGTTTTGGCAAGATCCCTCTCCGCTTATGTTCCCGGCGCTCTTGACCGGGAAGCAATGCGGGAAGCGGCAGCAAAGCTTTCGGGAAAGCACAGCTTTACTTCCTTCATGGATCAGGGTTCCCCGACCAGAAGGCCGGTGAGGACTCTGCATGAAATCGATTTCCAGGAAGCTGAGGGTGAGATCATTTTGACATTTACCGGTGACGGATTTTTGTACCATATGGCCAGGATTCTGGCAGGCACCATTGTCTCCGCGGGGCAGGGCAAGATTGATACTGATACAATAGAAGCGATTATTGAATCGCATGACCGGGTGCTGGCGGGCCCGACCATGCCACCGGAGGGTCTTCTGCTGGAGCGCGTTTACTTCGCCGGCCACTTGTTCGGCGGTGACCGCTGGCCCTACGAAGACCAAAGGCGCCAGGCCAGGCTGGCACATCTTATACCTTAAAGGAGAAAAACTATGGCAAACGGATGGGATCAGGACATTAACCTGTCCATGTTGACAGACTTCTATGAGTTGACTATGTCGAATGCCTATTACAAGCAGGGCATGGTGAATACGACTGCAGTTTTTGACATGTTCTTTCGCGACATTCCCGAGCGGGGCGGATTTGCCATCATGGCCGGGATAGAACAGCTGGTCGAGTATCTTTCCAACCTCCATTTCAGCGAGCAGGATCTTGCCTATTTGGAAAGGCTGGGATATTTTGATCCGGGTTTCCTTGACTACCTTCGTCATTTCAAGTTTGAGTGCGATGTCTGGGCCATACCGGAGGGAATGCCGATTTTCCCGGGTGAGCCCATTGTCAAGGTTAAGGGGCCCATTATTCAGGCGCAGATGGTGGAAACCATGGTGCTCCTCACCATCAACCACCAGAGCCTGATTGCGACCAAGTCGTCACGTATCGTCCGCGCCGCCGAGGGGCGGCCCATCATGGAGTTCGGCGCCAGGCGGGCACAAGGATCGGATGCTTCTATACTGGGAGCCCGGGCGGCTTACATCGCCGGTGTAGCGGGGACTTCCTGCACCGTTGCCGGTGAGATCTTCAAGATTCCTGCGCTCGGCACCATGGCGCACAGCTGGGTACAGGCCTTCGAGTCGGAATTTGCGGCCTTTGCTGCCTATGCGACCGCCTACCCTGACGAATGCCAGCTCCTTGTCGACACCTACAATACACTCCGGTGTGGCGTCCCCAATGCCATCAGGGCAAGCCGGGAAGTACTGGAACCCCGGGGCAAACGCTTGAAGGGTATCCGGATTGATTCAGGGGATCTGGCTTATTTATCGATCCGGTCCCGTGAAATGTTGGATGAAGCGGGTTTGACCGATTGCAAGATCACTGTCAGCAGCGCCATTGACGAATACCTGATCCGCGACCTGCTTCATCAGGGAGCCAAAGTCGATTCCTTCGGTGTCGGCGAACGCCTGATAACCTCCAGGTCGGAGCCTGTCTTCAGCGGTGTCTATAAGCTGTCGGCCATTGAAGCGAAGGGTGTCATGGAGCCGCGCATGAAGCTGTCGGACAATCCCGAGAAGGTAACAAACCCGGGGGAAAAGGAGCTGTACCGCCTCTATGACAGGGACACCGGCCAGGTGGAAGCTGATCTAATCACCCTCTTGGGCGAGAAAGTCGACGATACAAAACCGCTGACGATTTTTGACCCCCTTCACACCTGGAAGCGCAAGACATTGGCAAACTTCCGGGCCGAACCCATCCTCAAGCCCCTCTTTCGCAAGGGTGTCTTTTGCACCGAAAAGCGCGACATCGAAGAGATCCGCTCCTTTTGCCAAGGGCAGCTTGAGACTTTATGGAACTCCCTGAAACGCTTCGAAAACCCGCAGGAGTACTACGTTGATCTTTCCGTTGACCTCTGGGATCTGAAAGAGACCTTCCTTCGTCAGGAATCATGCGGATGGGGCAGGCCATGAGATATCTGGTCGATACACACAACCACCTGGGATTTTGGTCACCAGACGCGACACAGACTGATGAAGAACTGATGGAAGAAGCAATAAGACGGAGACTCCACGGTGTTGCCATCTCCGATCACTTCGATCCCGATTGTGAGATGGATGACGGATCGTCCTGGATGTTCGATCCGAAAGCTTACATGAAAAGCTTTTACGGCAAAAGACGTTTGCCCTCGCAAAGAAAAGCAGGTGACTTCCCGGGTTTTCTTATTGGGATTGAACTGGGCTGGATACCGGATGCCAGCCAGCTTCTTCATGAAGTGATAAAAAACCATCCCTTCGACTTTGCCATTATTTCGCTTCATTTTCTGCGTGATCACGATCCCTATACGCATGCAGAGGAGATCTTCACTTCGGAGCTCCACCGTATCTACGACGAAGTGATCCACACCATCGCCGATTCTGCTGAGGAAATGAGTGAAGCACAGATCATCGGCCATTTTGACTTTTTCTCACGCTACGCACCCGAAAGGGACTCCAAAATGTGCTATGAGCACGCACCGGAAGCTTTTGACCGGCTTTTTAAGGTCATGGTAAAAAATGACCAGGTGCTTGAAATCAATGTTGGGACGGTCAATTCGCTGATGAAGCGAAAAGGTTATTCACTGGACCAAGCCATGCCCGATCCCGCCATCCTGAACCGCTACCGTGAACTGGGAGGCCGCCATTTCACCATCTGTTCAGATGCCCACCACGTTGGTCAGAATGGTCTGCACATGCGGGAGACTGTCACCTACCTCGAAAGCCTGGGTATTACAGAATTTGTCTGGTTTGAAGAAGGAGAGCTGAACACGCACTGAAGCGTTCCCTTATCTCTCATATTTTTTCAAGCATTCGGCAAAAAGCGGCAGGGAGGACTGGATACGTTCGGTTGAGACGCAGTAGGAAATCCGAAGATAGCCGGGAAAGCCGAAGCTTTCAGACGGAACGATCAATAGATTGTAGTTTGTTTTGGCGTATTCTGAGAAAATCTTTGCCTTACCTTCCGGCGCCTCGACAAAGAGATAAAAGGCCCCTTCCGGCTTAATACAGCGATAACCTGCCACGGTCAACCCGTCAAAAAGTATTCTCCGGTTAAGGTCGTAGACGGTCATGTCGGGCTTAACATCCGCACAAAGGCCAACGACACGCTGGATGAGCGAGGGTGCGCAGACATAGCCCAGGGACCGTGCAGCGCCCGCGATGGCGTCATAGATATCCCGGGCATGATGATTAAGCTCGGGCGGCACCAACACATAGCCGATGCGTTCTCCCGGCATGGAGAGTGCCTTGCTGTAAGAGTAGCAGACGATGGTATTGGGGTAGATCGGGGGAATAAAGGGAGTTTTTCGCCCGTCATAGACAAGTTCCCGGTAGGGTTCATCCGAAACGATGAAAATGGGGTGACCGCATTCTTGGGATTTTTTTCCTAGAAGGGATCCAAGTGCCTGCAGTTCAGGCTCTCTGTAGAGTTTTCCCGAGGGGTTGTTGGGTGAGTTAATGATGACAGCACGTGTTGATGATGTGATAGCATTATCGATGCCCTCAAGAGGAATGTCCAGATCGGGAAGGCTGGATGGCACCGGTACCAGCCTGGCCCCGTGTCCTTCGACGAAGCACTTGTATTCGGGGAAATAGGGTGCGATGGCGATAAACTCATTCTCTTTGCCTGTAACGGTCAACGCGCGGAATGTGGAGGAGAGGGCGGCGGCTGCGCCGCAGGTCAGATAGAGATTGCTTTCATCATAGGCTGTTTGGTAGTCCCGGTTAAGCTGACCCGCGATAGCCCGGCGAACAGCCGGATCGCCCGGGGCACTGGTGTAGCCGTGAAGAGCCAGGGGTGATTCTTTTGCCAGCAGGGAACAAAAAGCCTCCTCTACTTGGCGTGGCGGCGGTACGCTGGGGTTTCCGATGCTAAAGTCAAAGACTTGTTCAGGGCCCTTATCCCTGGATATTTTTTTTCCGTATTCGAAGAGTTCACGTATGGCTGTCTTTTGCCGGCCGTAACTGAGTGTAAGATCGGATCAATTCCCCGGGGTATCCGGTGTGTCCATGGTGGCTCCTGTCACTTAAGAGGTTTGGCGGGCAAGCTTGCGGCCTG
>JAAZGN010000155.1 GCA_012511185.1 Clostridiaceae bacterium | reverse complement strand
TAGTAGTCGTAATAGCTGACGAAGAACTCGACCGCATTGTCAGGGAAAAGGGCCATAAACTCCGCGCACAATTGACCGGCCAGGGTTTTGTTGTGAGCGATGACCAGGGCGGGCCGCTGGGTGTGTTCGATGACGCTGGCCATGGTGAAGGTCTTGCCCGACCCCGTCACGCCCAGAAGGGTCTGTCCGCGGTCACCCCGGTCCAGTCCCGCGACCAGCTGTTCAATTGCCTGCGGCTGGTCGCCTTTGGGCGTCATGTCTGTGCTTAAAATGAACTTTCCGGGAAGTTTTTCCATCATGAAGGCCGTTGCAGGGGCTGGACCAGATCAAGCTCCTCCAGCTTCTGTCTGACCGAAGCCATGTCTTTCCACAGGTAGATTTTTTTCGAGGGATCGCGCAAAACGTAGGCCGGATGAAAGGTCGGCATGATGTGGCACTTATTTGAAACCGTCCAGATCCCTCTTGCCCTGGAGATTCCCTCCTCCGACCCGGTGAAGTAGCGAAAAGCCGTCGCACCCATCAGCAGGTAGACCGCCGGTCGGACAAAGAGCAACTGTTCCTTCAGCAGGGGCCGGCAGGCAGCCGCCTCTTCCCGTGTCGGCACACGGTTTCCGGGAGGCCGGCATTTGACAATGTTGCAGATATGGTAATCCTCCGGCTTGAAGCCGCAACTTGTGAGCAGGAGATCGAGCAGCCGGCCCGACCGGCCGACAAAGGGAATTCCCTGCCGGTCCTCGTCCGCCCCCGGTCCCTCACCCAGAATAATCAGGGGGGCCCTGACCCCGCCCCGCCAGATGACCACATGCTGCCTTGAGTCAGCCAGCGCACAGGCATGGCAGTTCTTACATTTTTCCACAAAAGCCTGCCAGTTTTCACTCAATGTCACCGGCTGTTCCATGGACTTATCCATCCTGGGGTTTCATGGTGGGAAAGAACAGGACATCACGGATGGAGGGCTGGTTGGTCAGAAGCATCACCAGGCGATCAATGCCGATGCCAAGGCCTCCGGTCGGCGGCATGCCGTACTCCAGTGCCTCGACGAAATCCTCGTCCGGCAGCTGCGCTTCGTCATCCCCGGCGTCACGGCGGCGCTGCTGGTCGGCAAAGCGGTCACGCTGGTCAAAGGGATCATTCAGCTCGCTGTATGCATTGCCGTGCTCACGGCCGACCACAAAAATCTCGAAGCGCTCGGTCAACCGGCCCCCGGTTCCGGCCTTGATCTTGGTCAAGGGCGAGACCTCGATCGGATAGTCGATCAAATAGGTCGGTTGAATCAGCTTTTCTTCCACGTATGTTTCGAAACAGGTGTTTAAAACCTCACCCCAGGTCATATTCACTGTCACTTGTTCCAGCCCGCAGGCCTTGGCGGCCTCACGGGCCTCTTCGTCCGTCTTCAGTACGTCAAAATCGAGACCGGTGTGCAGCCGTACAGCCTCAATCATGGACATCCGGCAAAAGGGCGGCTCCATGGAGATGGCCATCCCCTGGTAGTCGATATCATGGCTGCCGCATATATCAAGGCAGCAGATGGAGAATAGGGCTTCCGTGATATCCATCATGGTGTGGTAGTCGCCGTAAGCCTGGTAAAGCTCGAGCATGGTGAATTCGGGGTTGTGACGGGTGCTCATGCCTTCGTTTCGGAAATTGCGGCCGATCTCGTAGACACGTTCCAGGCCGCCGACAATCAGGCGCTTCAAATACAATTCCGGTGAAACGCGCAGGAAGAGATCCAGGTCAAGCGCATTGTGATGCGTGGTAAAAGGACGCGCGGCCGCGCCGCCCGCGATGGTGTTGAGCAGCGGTGTTTCGACTTCCAGATAACCGCGCCTGTCCAATTCCCCTCGGATCAGGCGGATGATCCGGCCGCGTTTTTCGAAGGTATCCCGAACCTCGGGGTTGACCATAAGATCCAGGTAGCGTTTACGGTAGCGCAAATCCGTATCGCGCAGGCCGTGAAACTTCTCGGGGAGGGGGCGCAAGGATTTGGCCAGGAGGGTCCAGGAGAAATTTCGGACAGAGATCTCCCCCGTCCTGGTGCGGAAAACCTGGCCGGTTACGGCGACCAGGTCTCCCAGATCAAGTTCCTGCCAGGCCTCGTACGAGTCCTGGCCGAGCTGATCGAGGCGGCTGAAGACCTGAATGGTCCCGGTCCGGTCCAGCAAATCGGCAAAGGAGACTTTGCCCATGCCGCGCCTGGCCATGATACGGCCGGCGACCGAAACGGTTTCGCCTTCCAGCTGTTCGAAATCTGCGACCACCCCGGAGGCCTGGTGTGTCACTTCACACCGGGTAAGCCGGTAAGGGTCCTTGCCTTCCGACCGCAGTTTGTTCAGTTTATCCAGGCGGTGCCGCGTCTGCTCGGGAAGCGAATCCCGGTGTTCAGACGTTTCCCGATCCTTGTTCATTCATTCAGTCCTTTCGGCTTTGAAATGCGTGCCACCGAATAGCGGATCACGCCGACGGGTGTATGAACCTCGACCACATCACCCTTCTTTTTGCCCAGAATGGCCTGACCGACCGGTGACTCACTGGAAAGTTTGCCGATGAGGATATCCTCCTCCTTGGCGGAAACGACCATGTATTCCTGTTCCGCACCGCTGTCTTCATTGCGTAAAAGGACTTGCCCCCCCAGGGTCACCCGCGTCCGGCTGATGCCCTTTTCGTCAATCACCCTGGCATTTTTCAAAATTTCTTCAATCTCGGCAATCCGCAAGTCGTTGTCCGCGTAGGCCTGTTTCGCATCATCGAATTCAGAGTTCTCGGTTATGTCGCCATGAGCCCGCGCTTCCTTCAACCGGTCGGCAATCTCCGCCGCCACCCGCGTCTTGCGGTCTTCCAGCTCCTGCTGGTATTCACGAATCTTTCCATAGGTCATCTCATAGACTGTTTCAGCCATCGCTTCTCTGTTTCCCTCTTTTCATTTATTTCGTAATTGCCCTATTATACACAGAAGATTTTTCCAATCAATTGCCCATATCGCTTTCCTTATGGAGCACGTCGTGGGCACCTCCCTCCACGATACTGGTCGGTGACACGACGACCAGTCTGGCTTTTTGCGAAAGTTCATCCAGGTTGAGCGCCCCGCAGGCACACATAGTCGCCTTGATTTTAGCCAGGGTCGTGGGAACATTGTCGGCCAGTTTCCCTGCGTAGGGAACGTAGGAATCGACCCCTTCCTCAAAGAGCATCTGTCCGCCCCCGCCATCGTCGTACCGTTGCCAGTTGCGCGCCCGGTTGGAACCTTCGCCCCAGTACTCCTTGACATAGGTTCCGTTAAAGAGTACACGGCGGGTCGGGCTTTCATCGAATCGGGCAAAATACCGTCCCAGCATCAGAAAATCAGCGCCCATGGCCAGTGCCAGCACCATGTGGTAATCGTGGACGATTCCGCCATCGGAGCAAAGGGGAATGTAGACGCCTGTTTCCTCCTCCCAGCGGTCGCGTGCCTTTGCCACAGCCATCAGGGCCGAGGCCTGGCCCCTTCCGATCCCCTTTTGTTCCCGCGTGATGCAGATTGAACCGCCGCCGATTCCAACCTTGATAAAAGAGGCACCCGCCTGCGCCAAAAAACGAAAACCATCCCCATCCACCACGTTGCCAGCGCCAAGAGGCAGGTCCGGTCCGTATTCGCGGCGGACAAATTCAATGGTGTCCTTCTGCCAGTCCGAGAAACCATCGGAAGAATCAATGCAAAGCACGTCACATCCGGCATCAAGCAAGGCCGGTACGCGTTCCTTGTAATCATGGGTATTGATTCCTGCACCGACCATGAGACGTTTACGGGCATCCAGCATCTCCCCGGGATTGTCCTTGTGGGCATCGTAGTCTTTGCGAAAGACCAGGGATACAAGGCGGCCCTGCTCATCCAGGATGGGCAGCTGATTGAGCTTGTGGTCCCAGATGATATCGTTGGCTTCGCTCAGGCTGATGCCTTCACGGCCATATACAATCTCCTCCAGGGGGGTCATGAAGTCCCTGACGGGCGTTTGGGGATCCAGCCTGGAAACGCGGTAGTCACGGCTGGTTACGATCCCGACCAGCCTGCCGGTTGCCGTCCCGTCCTCGGTGATGGGAACCGTGGAATGTCCCGTCTTTTTTTTCAGGCAGACGATGTCTGAAAGCTTGTCATCCGGACCAAGGCTGCTGTCGCTGGGAACAAAACCCGCCTTGAATTTTTTGACCTTCCCGACCATGTCGCATTGCTGGTCGACGGGCTGTGATCCGTAAACAAAGGAAAGCCCGCCTTCACGGGCGAGCGCCACTGCCATCCTGTCCCCCGAGACTGACTGCATAATAGCGGAGACAAGGGGGGTGCTCAAAGTGATGGGACTGTTTCCCTCTGCTTTGCTGTAACGCACCAGGGGCGTTGCCAGCTCCACATTGGCGGGAATGCAGGTATGGGTTGTCCGGTTCGGTACCAGCAGGTATTCGCTGAAAGTACGCGACAGTTCGTGAATAATCTCTGCCATCTAATTGACTCCTCTCTTGTACGCGATAGCCTTTTCGATCAGTGCCAGAAAAAGTGGATGGGGCTTGGTCGGCCGCGACTTGAATTCGGGATGGTAGATGGTGCCGACAAAAAAGGGATGGCTGGGCAACTCGATGGCTTCAACCAGACGACCGTCGGGCGACATGCCGGCGTAACGCAATCCGGCCGACGCGAGAACCCCGGAGTAGGCAGGATTGAATTCCCTGCGGTGGTGGTGGCGTTCGGACGTCTCGTGGCTGCCGTAGACTACTGCCAGCAGGGAATCTTCTTCAATCACCATGGGACAGGCGCCTTTTCGCATGGGCCGTTCGCAAAAGGGGATCCGGTCGACGCCGCTGGCTGCCGCGTCCGTTAAGCCGGCATAGTAAAAAACATCCGCCAGGCCGGGTCCGTATTCATCAGTATGCGCATTCCCGATACCCGCCAGGTGGCGCGCGATGTCGACGACAGCCATTTGCATACCGAGGCCGATTCCGAAAAAAGGAACGCCCCGTTCCCGCGCACTCCGGCTGGCCTGAACCATTCCTTCCATACCCCGCGGCCCGAATCCTCCCGGTACCATGACTGCATGGGCCGCTCCAAGCCGGGCATCCGTTTCCGCCGGTAAAAGCCCCTCCAGCTCCTCACTGGCAATCCAGTCAATGACGGGCTCGACGCCCAAGGCGATCCCCGCGTGGTCGAGCGCCTCGATCACACTGTAGTAGGCATCCTGCAATTCCGTGTATTTGCCCACAAGGGCGATGTTCAGTTTTTCCCGCGGTGCCCTGGCTTTTTCCACCAGCGACTTCCAGTCATCGAGAAAGGGCTCGGGGTGATCCAGACCCAGCCGCTCGCAGACAACCCGGGCAAAGCCTTCTTTTTCGAAGATCAGGGGAATCTCATCGACGGAACTGCAATCAATATTCTGGATGACCGAATCCATACGCACGTTGCAGAACAGGGCGATTTTCTCACGGATGGCCTCATCAAGCGGCATCTCCGTCCGGCATACCAGAATATCGGGCTGGATCCCAAAAGAGAGCAGCTTATGCACGCTGTGCTGTGTCGGTTTCGTCTTGATCTCGCCCGGTTTTTTTATATAAGGCAGAAGCGTGACATGAATAAAGAGGCAGTTGCCACGGCCCGCCTCATAGCTGACCTGGCGGATGGCCTCGATAAAGGGCTGACCCTCCATATCACCGACGGTGCCGCCGATCTCGGAAATGACGACATCCACCTGTCCCCCTTCCGAAACTTTATAGATATGGTCCTTGATCTCATTGATGATGTGGGGCACCACCTGGACAGTTCCGCCGTAATAGCCGCCTGAGCGTTCGCGATTGATGACATTGAGGTAAACACGGCCCGAGGTGATATCACTTTCGCAGGTCAGGTCAACATCGGTGAAACGCTCGTAGTGGCCGATGTCCAGGTCGGTTTCCGCCCCGTCTTCCGTCACGAAAATCTCCCCGTGCTGGGTGGGACTCATCAGTGAGGGATCCACGTTGATGTAGGGGTCGAATTTCTGGATGCGGACACTCAGGCCCCTGGCGATCAACAGCCTGCCAAGCGCCGCTGCGGTGATCCCCTTACCCAGTCCCGACACCACGCCGCCCGTCACGAAAATATACTTGGTCGCCATCTTCCCCAACCCCTTATCCGCTCAGTTCTCCATGCCCTTTACAGGCCCGCAATCTTCTAATCACTATAGCATGAGATCGACAAAAAGCCGCTTCAAGTTACCCTTGGCCAAGCATCAGGGTCATGACCACATACAAAGCGGCTGTCCTGCGCATGATCTTTATAAGCTTCCTCCTGTGTGATGGATCCATCTTGGATGCAGATGAGAGGATTTATCAGGGAAGCAGGCGTCGCACTAGGCCACTTCCCGCTTCATGCCCGCCTCCGCCTCTTCCAGTTCGGCCGGCATCATATTTCCCGAAAGCCGGCGGAAGAGGAAAATTGCCATAAGGGCTGAGCCCAGATCGGAAATGGCATAGGAGTACCAGACATAATCCAGATGCCAGACAGCGAAAAATCGGGCCAGGGGCAAAAGCAGGACCAGTTGCCGGAAGATTGAAATAAAAAGGCTGTAGGTTCCCTTGCCAAGAGCCTGGAATGAGATGGACAGGATAACGGCGATCCCTGCGAAAATGAAACACAGGGAAATATTCCTGAAAGCCGGAATCCCCATGGCAAACATCTCCTCGGTCGCATTGAAGGCGCCCAGGAGGAGGCGGGGGATCAACTGGAACAAAATCGTGGAAAAGGACATGATCCCCGCCATCAGAATCAAACCGCTTTTCAGTATCTGACGGACACGGCCAAAGCGTTTGGCGCCAAAGTTGTAGGCCATCAGGGGCAACATGCCCTGGCCGATGCCAAAGACGGGCATGAAGACAAAGGATTCCAGTTTCAGGTAGACGCCAAGAACTGTAATCGCAACTTCAGAGAAGGGCAGGATGATCATGTTAAAGACCATGCCGACCATGGCGGTCACCGACTGCATGACCAGGGAGGGAAGGCCGACGCGGTAGATCGAGGCCAATATATGTTTTTGGAAGCGAAAGCCCCTGAGCCTGACCCGAACCACCGTCTCCTTGCGGAGCACCAGGTAAACAGCGGCGGCACCGGCGATGATTTGTGAGGTGACCGTTGCGAGAGCGGCGCCGCGGACACCCATGGCCGGAAGACCAAACCAGCCGAAAATCAGGATGGGATCCAGCGCGATGTTGAGCAGGGCACCCATCAGCTGGATGTACATGGCC
>JAAZGN010000154.1 GCA_012511185.1 Clostridiaceae bacterium | reverse complement strand
GTGTTGGGATGTTCCGTTATCTCATCCGACACGGCAATGGAACTTGTCATTCCAGCCTCTTGCGCCAGCTGGAAGGCTTTTTTAATTTCCGTACTCTCAAGTGAATAACCCAGCAAACCCGCCACCAGTGCCCGATCGGTTCCGTGTCCCTGATATGTATGGGCAAAAGAGCCATACAAAGTAATTTCCGCCGTATCCGGCATTTCCCCGAAAATGGATCGGGCCGCCAGTCCGATGCGGACCGCACCGGCTGTATGGGAGCTGGACGGGCCCACCATAATGGGGCCAATTACGTCAAACAGGCTGCGAAAGATCGTCATGGTTTTCTTCCTCCGGGGGCATCCCGGCTACCGGCAAAACAAAATCCGGGCATTGATCCAGGAGGGTCAATCGTCTGTAGCCTTTCTCCATCTTCTCCTCAACCCATCTGTCGGCAAAGCAGGCAGCTTGCTGGCGGACAGCCGGCGAGGCATGGAAGCGGTAGAGCCTTTTCAGCGGCGCACTTGCGATGTGGCGCAATAGGGAGGCCGCGCCGGCTGACAGCGGCATCAGCGTCTCACCGCCCGCGGCTGCCAGATCCTTGCCACAAAACGGTCCACCCTCACGGAAACAGAACTGCAGGGGGCCATCCAGCCTGCTGTTGCAGATGACACAGCTGTCAAGGCGCGGGGAAAAACCAATCGCCTCCATCAAACGAAGCGTCCCCATCCGTGCGATGAAGACAGGGTCCCCTGCCTCCGCTATTTCATTAAGAGTGTAGCCCCACAGCTCAAACAGGCTTCTTTGCGGTTCATCGTTGCGGGCGACATCGGAGAAAACCTCGGCTGCATGCGAGGCCGCCGCAAGGCGGTCCAGATCCTGCGAAATGGAGACGAAGGATTCAATCACCGAGCCGTCCTGGATGGAATAGCGCGATTGTTTGCATGTAAGTGTATACTCCGCATAGCAAAACAGCTGGGTCACGGCGCGCAGCCGGCTACGAAAACTTTCGCCGGCAGGCGCCATGGCGGTGATAAGACCGAGATCGGGAGTCAGGAGATGGAGAAGACGGTGACGGTCTTTCCACGGAAAAGAATTCATGACAAAAGCTTTTGTCACGACCCGGTTCATCGGTCAATCCTTTGCGATCAAGCCGGCATCCATCAGATCGGAAGGCCGGTCCTGCCAGCCCGGTTTTACCTTGACAAACAAGGACAAGTGGACCGTGGCGTCAATGAGTTGTCCGATCGCCTGGCGTGAGGCCATGCCAATGGCCTTGATCTTCTCGCCGCCTTTTCCGACAATCATTTGCTTATGTGTCTTTTTCGCGCAATAGACCAGGGCGTCAATGGACACCGTGCGCTCATCCTGATCCTCTTGCCCGTCAAACCGCTCAATCAAAACCGTGACGCCATAAGGGACCTCCTGGTCCGTTTGCAGGAGGATTTCGCGGCGGATCAATTCAGCTGCCAGCATCCTTTCAGTCTGATCGGTTTCGTCCGCCGGGTCGAAAAGCCGGCGCCTGACGGGCAGGAGGTGGACCAGTTCATCGACCAGGCAGCCAATCCCATCACTCTTGAGCGCCGACACCGGCACGTAGGCATCCAGCTTGAACAGATCATCATAGGCTTTGATGAGCGGCAGAATATTCTCTTTTGGCGCGCGGTCAATCATGTTGATGACCAGGACAACCGGGATATTTTTCCGCTGAGCCTGTTCGATGACCCGGCGTTCCAGATGACCCGCAAAGGGACTCCATGAGGCGTCCACCATGACGGCCAGCACATCGGCC
>JAAZGN010000153.1 GCA_012511185.1 Clostridiaceae bacterium | reverse complement strand
CTCCAGCAAAGAGATATCCCGGATGCCCGAAAGTGACAGATGGAGGGTTCGCGGGATGGGGGTGGCCGACAGGGAGAGAACCTCGGCTGAAGGTGAAAGGGCCTTCATCATTTCCTTGTGATCCACGCCGCACCGCTGTTCCTCATCAACGGCCCGGAGGCCAAGATCGCGAAAGGAAACATCTTTCGAAAGCAGACGGTGTGTACCAATCACGATATCGACCTCACCTCTGACCAGGCCTTTGATGGTGTCCTTTTGCTCCCGGGTGGAGGCAAAGCGCGACAATTGCCGAACTTTGATCGGGAAACCTTCCAGCCTTTCCAGAAGGTTGTTGTAGTGCTGGCTGACAAGAACCGTCGTCGGGGCAAGCAAAGCGGCTTGCCTGCCCTCCATGACGCATTTGAAAAGTGCCCGGAAACAGACCTCTGTTTTCCCAAAACCGACATCCCCGCATACAAGGCGGTCCATGACCTTGTCGCTTTCCATGTCCTCTTTAATCTCAGCGATTACCCGCAGCTGATCCTCTGTCTCTTCGTATGGAAAAGACGACTCGAATTCGTGCTGCCAGGGTGTGTCCGGTGCGTAAACGTGACCCTTGATTGACCGACGTGCGGCATACAATGCCGCGATATCCGTCACAAGCCGGCGGATGGAGCTGCGGGCCCGTTCTTTCTGCCGCTGCCATTCGGTGCCGCCCAGCTTCGAGAGTTTCGGCCTGGAATCTCCCACGTGGACATAAGGCGTCAGGAGCTCGATCCGGTCAACCGGCAGGTGCAGGACACCATCCCGGTATCCGACCGTCAGGTAATCGCGCTCGCCATCACTTGTCCTGATCGTTTCCGTTCCCCGGTATTCACCGACACCATAGTCTTCATGGACGACCAGGGATCCCTGGGTTAAATCCTTGAAGAAGATCTCCCGCCCCGACCGGCGCTTGGTCCTGCGCTTTCTTCGGCTAACGCCGAACAAGTCCTCAGTTCCTGCAACCAGGATGGATTCCTGGGGGAAAACAAAGCCCCGGGGCAAGCGCCCTGGGAGCACGGCCGCTGACACAAGGTCGCGTCCCGCCAAAAAGAGCGCAAGCTGGCTGGCACGGTCATCCGATCCGGCATAAAGCAAGGCGGCGCCCTTGGAACCAACCAGTTCTTTCAGTTGGACTGCCAGTCTTTCGGGGTTCTTGCGGTAGCTGTCTGATGGCCGCGCCCGCCAGGCAATGTCCATGGCACCCGGCAGGCCGTTGCCTGACGCTGGCAGATCGACAAGGGCCAGAAAAAACCCCTTGGAATCGACAGCGCGGAGTACTTCAGAAGGCGCGATCTGGCATTTTTCTGAGATTCCCAAGCTTTCGCCGCGCTCCAGGTAGCCCGTAACCCGCAGGACAAATCCCGCATGGGCGGCATCCATCCTCCTTGAAAAGGTCAAGGGTTCATCCAGGAAATAAAGGGTCCCTTCCTCCACGGCATAGTCGAGGACAGAGTAAGGGTCGGGCTCGATCACAGGGATCCATCGATCGAGCGAGGGAAAGAAGATGCGCTCCTGAAAACGGCTGATGTCGTGGGCTCCCGACTCTTTCCGCCGGTCCCGGGCCTGCGGCCGCATCCCCCCCTTGCGGGCTGAAACGATCTGCGCTTCGACGATTTCTGTCGCACGCCGCGCGACTTCATCCCACTCTTGCTCCCGGAGAGGAAATTCACGCGCCGGCGGTACGGTAAAGGAAGAGATGACTCCGATTGAGCGCTGGCTTCCCGGGTCGAGTGACTTGAGTTCATCGATCTCGACATCGAAGAAGGAGACGCGGACTGCCTGTGGAGGAAGCCCTGCTGGCGCCGGCGTCTGTATATCCACAATATCACCGCGCCGGGCAAACTGACCGGGACTCTCGACTTGGGCTACACGCTCATAACCTGCTCGAATCAGATTCTCCTCCAGCGCTTGCGGGTCAATCCGCTGGCCAGTCGAAAGATTGAGGGCAAAAGATAAAAAGATCTCAGGCGATCTTAGCCGTTGCAACACCGCGTCGGCCGGAACAATCAGTACACGGTAATCCCCTGCTGCCACGCAGGTCAGGATGGAAGACCGCTCCAGTTCCACTTCACGGCTTACCGCCCGCGCGTCATAGAGGGACAATTCGCGGCCGTGGAAGGTCAGTATCTGATCCTGCTCAAGAAAAGCGGTTAATTCCTCCCGCATGATCCGGGCCCTTGCTTCATCGGGAACCAGGACCAGAGCGCGCTTGTTCTCTTCCTCGACCAGGGATGCAACCAAAAAGGATTTGGCCGGATCGGGCAGGCCCGATAAATTGGCTGGATCCTGGGCCGCGATCGTGCGCTGAAGTTTTTTGCCCGTCTCCGAACGCAATAAAAGACGGGAAGCTTCCGACCAGACCCTCCCGCGGTTGCTTTCCATTATTGCTTGATGAGCTGTCATGATCCTTTTTTGTTGAAGTGCTCCTGGGCTTTTTGCTGCTGACCGCTGATGATTAATTCGACCGCCTCACAGGCATCCTGAAACGCTGCGTCCAGTCCGGACCTGGATGAGGCGGGTATCCGGGACAGGACAAAACGGACCGTGTCCTGACCCAGGATTGGTCCGATCCCGATACGGATGCGGACAAAGGGGCTATCCTTTAAGTAGGACAGGACCGATTTCATTCCCTTGTGACTCCCGGCGCTGCCCTGATCACGAATGCGGATCCGCCCGAGCGGAAGGTCAAAGTCATCGTATAAGACAATAATCCGGTCAGGGGCGATCCGTTCGTAAGCCATGGCCCGGATTAGACTGTCTCCCGACAAATTCATGTAGGTATTGGGAAGTAAGAGCCTGACCTGCTGCTTGTCGATCGTACCCTCACCTGTCAAGCCGCGAAAGCGCCTTTTTTTGACTTTAATACCATGTCGCAGAGCCAAGGCTTCGACCGCCATACGACCGACGTTATGCCAGGTCTCTTCGTAGTCTTTCCCGGGGTTGCCCAGACCAGCGATCAGCCAACTGTTCTTTCCCATCAGAAAGCTCCCTCTTCACCGGCGGCACGCTCCCTTGCGAACAAAGAAAGCTGTTCACCGGCAGAGTGTACGCACGCACTTGAAGCAACGCAGACAAAGGGATCATCGAAGAAGACAGGGCGGGAACAGGCATAGCGCGGTGAAACATGGACGACATAGTCGCGTCCCGCTTTTGCGCCTTCATGCCCCAGATAATCCGTAACAACACGCAAGGCAAGATCCGGGAGGTTGTTTTCTTGCGACAGATGGGAAAGCACGATGGCTTCTGCTCCGTGACGGATCAGCCAGGAAGCGGCCAGAGCTGCCTCCTCGTTTGACAGATGCCCTGAGGGCCCCGCGATTCTCTTTTTCAAAAAGCGCGGATAGGAACCGGTTTCCAGCATATGGGGGTCATAATTGGATTCAAGATGTACGACCCGGCAGCCGGTCAGGGATTCGCGGACCGTTTCCGAAAAATAGCCCAGATCCGTGGCGATTCCGATATCTCCGCATCCTGTCTCAATCCGAAAACCGATGGAGTCAACCGCATCGTGCGGTGTCGAAAACGGGGTTACGACTGTTTCCTTAATGGCAAAGGGTTCGCCCGGCTGGATCAAATGAATCAAGGAATCGGCTACCCGGCCAAGGTCCGCTTTGACGGCCTTGTAGGTCTTTTCTGTCAGAAAAAGTGGAATGTGGTGACGGCGAAGGACAACACCAAGACCTGAACAATGGTCGGTATGCTCATGGGTCAGCAACAGGGCGTCCAAGTCAGACGGCGACTCGCCGATGGATTGGAGTGCCATGGCAAATTGGCGGCCGTTCAGGCCGCAGTCAATCGCTATACCGGCCGACTCCGTGCGGACAAAGGTCGAATTCCCGCTCGATCCCGACCGAAGTGATACAGAAAACAGCTTCATGTGAATCAAGTTTCGTGGCGTTCAATCTCTGCGCCTAGTCCAGACAATTTTTCCACAAAGTATTCATATCCCCGTTCAATCCGGTCGATATCGAGCACCTCGGTTGTCCCCTGCGCGGCGAGCCCCGCCATCACCAAGGCAGCGCCGGCACGCAAATCGCGTGCTTTCACCTGTGCCCCAGTCAGGTTGGAATTGCCTTGAACAACGGCCAGCCTTCCCGAGGTGATGATGTTGGCGCCCATCATGCGCAAGGCGTCAACGTATTGAAATCGGTTCTCCCAGACGTTCTCGATCATGCGCCCTGTACCTTCCGCCAAACAAAGAAGAACGGTAGCCTGGGGCTGCATGTCGGTCGGGAATCCGGGGTAGGGCATGGTCTTGAAGCTGGCGGCCCGGAGGGTATCGCCCTTCTTCACATAACAACGGATCGAATCTTCCCCTTCCTCAATAGTAACACCCATCTCAACCAGTTTGGCTGTAAGCGGCTCCATGTGCTTGGGGATGACCCCTTCGACCGTAATATCACCGCCGGTCAGGGGCGCCAGGATCATGTAGGTGCCGGCGTCGATCTGATCCGGAATTACCGTGTACTCCTGGTTGGCGGGCAGGGTCGGCCTTCCGTTGATTCGGATCACGTCGGT
>JAAZGN010000152.1 GCA_012511185.1 Clostridiaceae bacterium | reverse complement strand
TTTCACAGGTGACTCCGGGACCAATCGCCCTGAATGCCGCCACTTTCGTAGGAACCCGGGTGGCCGGCATCCCCGGCGCCGTCGTCGCTTCCATCGCGGCCGTACTGCCACAGACTGTATTTTTACTTTTTCTTGGATGGTTCTTCTTCCACGGCGGCCGGATCACCTGGATCAACCGCGCTCTCAAGGGACTCCGCCCCGGGGTGACGGGATTAATCGGGGCGGCAGCCATTTCGATGTTGCTTTCCTCTTTGTTTATCACGACGTCACCCATCACCATCGATTGGGTCGCAGCTGTCGCCTTCCTTCTTGTTTTTGTCCTTCATTTCAAGAAGATCGATCTTTTCAAGCTGATTATGCTGGGCGCGGGAATTGGCTTGATTGGCGGCCTGGTGGAGCACCTGGCCGGCCTTTAAGAACCCGGTTTTCATCGATCCGGCTCCATTCCTTGAGCTCCTGGCTCCACTGCAAAAATTCATAAGGCAGCCAGCCATCCCGCAAGTTGATAAATTATGCGCGCTGCCTCAAAAAGGAGATTTCGGACAATTTGGCTTTCGCGTGTCCGGCCGCTGTTGCAAGAAGTACAAGCAGACATGTATACACAACAAAATTTTGCAATTCCCTTCGGCCTCCCGTAACAGCCCTCAAATAATGAGTCAGGGGGATAAGGTTCGACAGCCAGCGGATTTCCCGAATCCACTGACCCGCGTCAAACAGGATGGGAGACAGAAGCAGGCACAGGACCAGGGAAAAAGGGAGAACGGCCAACAGATAATCGCGGTTGGGCACGATAATGGTCAAGATAAAGGAGAGGCAGGCCAGGCTGAGAATATAAACGGTGAGTAAAATGCCCTCACCCAAAAGACCTGCCCCTTCCGCCGGAAATATCAGCTTTTCGACCGCTACAGCGCGCCCCCCGCCTGCAGCCATGAGCAGGCCCGCCGCCGTCAAAGAACCAGCCAACCGCTTGGTCGCCGGTTCAAAGGGCATGATGCGTTGGAAAAAACCAGTCATGGTGTCTTCCAGGTGCTGAACCGCCCATAAATAGGCGAAAACAAAGAGAAGGAGCGCCATCAAACCACGCGTAATTCCGGACGCGCCAATCCCCGAAGCCCTCGTACGGTCAAAGATCTCGCCGCCATCCGACTGCCTTTCCAGGCGGAGCTTGACAAGACCGGCATCGTCAGCCTCCTCCCATTGGAGGAGAAAGGCTCCGGCCTCAGCCTGAGTCAGCAGATCACGGCTTTTAAGAAAATCCATGGCCAGGTGGGGCGCGCATACCTCGAACAGGGCGGATACTACCGTCCAGCTCGTGAACAGGGTCATGGAGGCCGGGCTCATGACGCGCGTGATGATCCCCTTATAGTCTTCTCTGTCTATCCTGTCGTCAAAATTCAGGGCAAAAAGATAACCGCATTCCCAGACACGCGCAGCTACCTGTTCGCGCACCTGATTCTCGCTGGCCGCCCGGACAAATTCGGTTTGTTCATCGGAGTAGGTGAGTAGCCGTCTCCATATCTGCTCACTCTTCCCTGAATCGTCCGGCAGCAAGATTCCAACCTTAAGCGTGTTCCCAACAGATGACGCAGGGAACAGGATACCCATGAAGATGCCTAAGAGAGGCATTAAAAAAAGGCAGATCAAGAAAGCCTTCTGACGCAGGAAACGTTTGAGCTGAAGCCC
Organism: Clostridiaceae bacterium; assembly: GCA_012511185.1. Taxonomy (GTDB): domain Bacteria; phylum Bacillota; class Clostridia; order Saccharofermentanales; family DTU023; genus UBA4923. The sequence continues at coordinate 901 of JAAZGN010000152.1, read as the reverse complement.
TACAAGAGCCCGAAAACAACTCATACCATCCCCTTCTTTTCCACGCGGGCAGCTCTGAAGGCGCTCCAGACCGCAAGCATGAAGACAGAAATAGTCAATCGACGAAGTGATTGGGTATTCCCGCTGACACCATACAGGCCGCTCGGACAATCCCTCATCCAGGTGAATGGCGAGAAGGGCAGAAGAGCTCTGACGGATCGGGGTAAGAGAAGAGGTGGAACAATACCGCCCGAAAAAATGAGAAAGACAGGCGCCACCGCTGTATTAAGAGTGATTGCAGGCACAATGCCTCCGGCATTGCAGCAAAGGAAAGCAATCAGAACCGTTAGCAACATTGAAAGGATCAGGCCCGCCATGGACTGAAAGAAAAGAGGAGGCGCCTTGGTTCCGTCAAGCAGACGAAGGCCGAGCAAAGACGCAATCAAAGGCCCGGTCAGGACGGCAGAAATGCCCAGCACCCTCACCGCGGCATAGGAAGGTAGCCTGACGCCGGCACTTCGAAGCCTGGCCGCCCATCCCTGCTCATTCCGAATCGATAGGTCACGGTAATAAAGCGGCATGGTCAGAAAGAAGAAGAATAGAAGAGCGCTCAGCATGTAATGCTGTGAAATGGAAAGAAAGCCCGTACTGTTGACCGTGACCCGGCGAAGCATCTGCTTATAGCCCAAGAGCCATCGGACATAATGTTCCGCAATACCCCTTGCCAGCTCTTTCGCCCTGGCCGGGTTTTCCACTTTTTCCCTGATGACTTCTTCCGAGAGGCCGACACCCTGACGGAATCTTGCGAACATCCGGATGCTGCTGTCGGCCATCTTGTCAAGGATGACTGTCTCCAGTTGCTGGGAGGTACGGATAATAAGCCGGGGCGAAGCGCTTCGGGTCGGCTTATCAAAAAAACCGG
>JAAZGN010000267.1 GCA_012511185.1 Clostridiaceae bacterium | reverse complement strand
TCCTGACACAGCGGTTTGTTACATGGCCTGTGTCGATTTTTACGGAGATGAAACAGTGCTTGAAGATTGGCTCCGGCACTACCAAACACCGCAAGGCCGCTTGGCTGCGTGGATTGCGAAAGGAAAAGAAGATGCAAGAATTGATGATTGTGTCCAAAGAAGAATTCAGACAGCGCCTCGCAGGCTTGATCCAAGAGGCGCCGCCACAGGAAGCGAGCGAAGCAATGAAAGAGTTGGCGATCAACTTGGTCTCGACTTTGCCTAGGCTTTTTGGCGACGAACTTGACCGGCTCACCATGTGGGAACGCATCGGCAACGGCGTTACTGTGGCGATCAAAAAGTGCGGCGGAGACACCGATGTGTTCTTGACGCAACTGCTGGATCATATCCTGGCAAACAAGGCCTCGCTCGCAAGTTGCGAACAATTGCAAGCGATTATTTTCAAGATCGATGCCTTGGAAGCGGGCGGAAAAAAACTGCTGCTGCAGACCCTCGAAACAAAGCTGAACGTCATCTTGGTTTATGCCCGGCTGGCGTGGAAGGAGCGTACGAAATGACAACTGTAATTGAAACCAAGCGAACAATTACCCTGCACATGCTAAGCACGGCACTGTCCCCAATTACCCATATGGGCGGGACGCGCGGGAACGAAGCGATCCTGAATCGCGAGCGCGTAATCTACAATGGCGAAGTGGTGGAAGTGCCTTTTTTATCAGGCAACGCGTTACGGCACCGCATGATTCGCGAACCCGGCGCAACATACCTTGTGGACGCTTACCGCCTGCGCAAACAACTGACAATCGACCAGGCAAATTACATGTTTAACGGTGGCGTGCTTAGCGCGTCATCGAACACCGACAACATGCCGTTGATTGCTGAGATGCAGCGCACCTTGCCTTTGTTTCGCTTGCTTGGCGGGAGCTTGCGATCGCAAATTATCAGCGGCTCCTTGAACGTTTCACGCGGTGTTTTGGTTTGCCAAGAGAATCTTGAGACAATCGCGCGGAGCTGCCCAGCGCTTGCAGACCTTGAAAAAACACACGCAAAAGCAGCGCTGGAATTTGTCGGCAGTACGCAGTACACGCGGGGGGACGTGCGCAAGGCCAAGGACGCGGAACAATTGCTGGCGCCGTCGGCGCAGTTGCTGCAGGACGAAAAAAGCAACCTCATGATCTACAACGGCGAATGCGTCATGCCCGGCGCGATGTTCTACCACAATGTTTTGCTGCGCAACGTGAGCGACGTGGAGATCGGCGCTGTGCTGCACGCGCTGGCCATCTGGCAACGTCACGGCGGATCGATTGGCGGCTCTTCACGCATTGGCCACGGGCGCTTGGAAAGCGTGCTGTGGTGTGACGAACCGCTTGACGCCACGGAACTAGCTGTGCAGTACATCCAACACGTTGAAGCCCACGAGCAAGATGCGGTTGCGTGGCTTGGGGAGGCGTTTCAATGAGCTTCAAAAATTGGAAAATAACAGCGCACCTCTCCGCACCAATGGCCGGTGATGCGCCTTACTTGGACGCGCTTTTGATGAATGAGTTGGCGTGCAAAATGGGCATGAACGCCAGCTCGAAATTGACACGTGCAACGCCTTTGCGGGGTGTCAAAATGCCGCCCATACCTGTGGCCAAACGCACGGTTGAAGGGATCGATCTGTACTGCATAAGCGATCCTATTTTGGTTGCGCACGCGGAGTATGTGGAGCGTCAAGCGGGGCGTTTCGAAACCGACTTGATGACGGCGCTTGTCAAGCCTAAGGAGCTCAAAAAAATGACCGTAACAAGCGGGCATTACAAATCCAGATACGCGCCTGTTAGGGTGCGCAACGTGGGCAAGGTGGTGTGGTTCGCGCGTTGCGACCGTGGGCGCACGCTGCAGTTGTTACGCAAAGCCGAGGCTATCGGCGCGGAACGATCCTATGGCTACGGGCGCGTGCACGAATGGACGTTCGAAGAGGTCGCAGAAAACATTTCACTGTTCGCAAAAGACGAAGACGGTAACTGTGTAGTCATGCGAACGATGCCTATCGAATGCGCAGTGAACGCCACTGGCTACAAGGCGACCTTTGGCGCTGCAAGCCCTCCGTACTGGCACCCGGACAACTTCAGAGAGATTGCAAAACCATGCTGATAAAATCGCACCGACACACTGCCGCAGATTTGCGCTTGTGGGACGAACTGCTGGAACTAGACCGTCTGCACGCGCAAGACGCGGGTTACAAAATGCGCAAAGAATTGACGCTGGAAAACATCCGGAACTTTATTGCCAAGGACAGGCCCTACTACGTGGCGCTGTCTTGGGGCAAGGACAGTGTTGTTTTGGCACATATGTTCCACACGCTTGGTGCGCAGTGCGTCTATGCGTACATGATCAACGAATTGCGAGAGCCCGAAGGCAACAAAGCCGTGAGAGATGTTTTTTTAGACTGCCACAAAATCAACTACAGCGAGATGCGCTACACATACGAACACGCGGACAAAACATTTTTTGGACGCGACAAAAAACATGTGAAATGGCTGCGAATCCGTGAAGATTTGCAACGCAAATACGGTGTGCACGTCACCGGCGTGAGGGCTGACGAAAGTGCACAACGCAAGATGCGATTTTTACACTTCGGCCTGGAGACAAAAAACAGCTTTGCGCCTTTCGCGCGTTTCAATTGCCAAGATGTGTTTGCGTACCTGTATGAACACGATCTGCCTGTGCATCCCAATTATGCGATGCTTGGCGGCGGCCGGTGGGACAAGTACAGGTTGCGTGTTGCTGCTGTAGGCCACTGCGAAGGTGACGGAATGGGACGCAGGGAATGGGAGCGCGAATACTACGGCGATATTTTAAACCGC